>JBBRSO010000155.1:0-6532 GCA_038245405.1 Bacteroidales bacterium | reverse complement strand
CTGAATGATTTGGCAAGACCGCTTAGAATAATAAATCCTGAATCACAAAAAATAGGCAGCCCTGTGATAAAACCGGTGATACCAAGTGCCAGAGCGCTCTTCTTCTCCCCTGTTTTTGACAGGATATATTTTGCAATGCTTCGTGTACCGCCAGTCTTATCAAGTGTAATCCCTATTATGGCACCAAGAATGATTAGAAATCCAATGGAGGCCATTGTGTTACCGAATCCTTCCTTTATTGTTGAAACCACAATCTTAGCTGGTAAGGTTGTGAATGCCAGAAACAGTGAAACGATAAAGAGGGCAATGAATGCTTTTAATTTTAACCTTGAGGTCAGGATCACTACAGCAATGATGCTGATCAGAACAAGAGAAGATTTGAGTATAACAACCATGGAGATGGTATTATGTAAAGAAGAGATATGCCACAAATATTGCCGCAGTAAATCCTGCCAGGTCGGCAAGTAAACCACAACCTATTGCATATCTCGTGTTTTTTATTCCTACAGAACCAAAGTAGACAGCAACAATATAAAATGTTGTGTCGGTTGTACCCTGTAATGTACACGACAGTCTTCCTATAAATGAATCTGGCCCGAATGTCCTCATTGCATCAATCATCAGTCCGCGTGCACCTGTTCCCGACAGTGGCTTCATAAATGCAACAGGCAGTGCTCCTGTGAACTGCGTATCTATTCCAAGCATTGCAAAGAATTTCTCTATTCCTGAAATAATAAAATCCATAGCTCCCGACGCTCTGAAAATGCCTATTGCTACAAGTATGGCAACGAGAAATGGTATTATTCTGACTGAAGTATTGAATCCTTCTTTTGCACCCTCTATAAAGGCATCGTAAACATTTACCTTCTTAATAAATGCCAGCACGATAAAAAGAATTATTATCGACATCAGAATAAAATTGGCTGAAAAAGTTGAGAGAGCAGAGATCTGTTCCTTTGGGAGATGACTGAAATAAATTATAATCCCGGCAATAATTGCGGAAAGCCCTCCCAGATATGCCAGTATTACTTTATCGAAAAGGTTGATTTTCTGGATTATCGCAACACTTATAATTCCGGTAACCGATGCAGCAAATGTAGATATGAGTATGGGAATAAAGATGTCAGCAGGATTGGCGGCTCCAAGTTGTGTGCGGTAAACAATTATGCTTACCGGGATAATCGTAAGACCGGCTGCGTTCAGCACAAGGAACATTATCTGAGCATTCGAAGCAGTCTCTTTATCAGGATTTGCATCCTGCATCTCTTTCATTGCTTTCAGTCCTACCGGTGTAGCAGCATTATCGAGACCCAGCATATTTGCTGAAATATTGAGCATTATTGATCCATAAGCCGGATGTCCTTTGGGCAACCCCGGGAAGAGTTTTTCAAAGAGCGGACCAATAAGCTTTCCAAGAATTGCAATCACTCCTCCTTTCTCTCCGACTTTAAGCAATCCCATCCAGAGGGTAAGCGCACCAGTTAAACCGAGCGAAATTTCAAAACCAGCTTTGGCGTTCGAAAAAACAGAGTTCACAAGTTCGTTGAATATCTGTGTATTACCAGAGAATATCAATTGACCTAATGCTACCAGAAAGCCTATTATGAAGAAACCAATCCAGATATAATTCAATGCCATCCAAAAAGTTTGAAGTGCTAAGATATAGAAAAATGTATTATGTATTATAAGCCAGGTGAACACTAAGCCTATTGTTAACGGGCTTTACGGACTTTACTTTGCATTTAAGCCAAATTTAAATACATTTGTCTGTATAAACCATTAGACTATGGCACGCTATACACGAATTGATGTTGTTCTAAAGATGAGGGAAGCGGGTATTGTTCCCGTTTTTTATCATAAGGACCCCGGAATCTGCAGAAATGTTATCAAAGCTTGTTACGATGGCGGGATAAGAGTGTTTGAGTTCACAAACAGGGGAGATTATGCTCATGAGCTCTTCAGTGATCTTAATAAATGGGCTGAAAAAGAAGTCCCTGAATTAATCATGGGTGCTGGTTCAATCGTAGACCCTGGTACTGCTTCACTCTACATCCAGTTAGGTGCCAACTTCATTGTTTCCCCAATTCTTAACCCAGAGATGGCCAAAGTGTGTAACCGGAGAAAAATATTATGGGTCCCCGGATCTGCTTCACTATCGGAAATAAGCTATGCTGAAGAGCTGGGCGCTGAAATTGTTAAAATCTTCCCGGGATCATCAGTGGGTGGACCGGATTTCGTCAGATCAATAAAAGGTCCCTGCCCATGGACAAGTATAATGCCTACAGGAGGTGTTGAACCAACACTTGAAAATTTAACTGAATGGTTTGATGCGGGTGTTACCTGTGTTGGTATTGGTTCAAATCTTATTACAAAGGATCATATTCTGAAGAAAAACTGGTCGGGTCTCACAAAAAGAGTCACTGCTGCAGTCAAAGTGGCCAGAATGTTCCATGTAGACTAAGAATAAACGCCCCCAAACCCCCTTTAGGGGGCACGGGTGCCCTACATCCCAGGTGATCTGAACAGCTCAAGATTTGATATTACCGGACAAGCTTTTGCTTTACTTATAGTTACCTTAATTTTCGATGTCTTGATAACAGGGAATTTTCTTATTACTTTATGACCAATTGTAGTGCCTTCAATCAGAGGCTGCCAGTTTCCTGAAACATATGCTGATACTTTAAACTCTTGTACTCTTTGCCCCAGATTTATATACTCCTGCAGCAATATTCTGTTTACTTCTGTTTCTTCTCCCAGGTCAATTATCAAGTCACCTGTGGTAACATTATCACTGGTAGCCCAGTAAGTGTCAGGCTTCCCGTCGTTTAAATTTGACGCACTATAAGCTTTTCCACGTGATGATGATGCTGTGGCACCTTTGCCTTTTGCCAGGTCAGTTTCAAATTCCTTTCTCCTTAAATCCCTGAAAGCCAATAGCGACTTAACATCCCTCTCATTCAGAAGACCTCTTCTGTCGGGTGGCACATTAAGCAATAGATTGCTGTTCCTTCCAACTGAGGAGTAGTAAAGTTCCAGAAGGTTTTCGGGACTCCTGACAAGGGAATCCTGGGTAGAATGATAAAACCAACCCGGACGAATTGAAACATCCACTTCGGCAGGAACCCAGTAATTACCGTTCTCATTTCCTTCTCCGAGAATCTTTGCAAAATCACCTCCGGGATACATTTCATCTTTATTAAGCAGACACCAATTGGTTAGACTTCCCATCCCGCTCTCATTTCCTACCCACCTTACATCAGGTCCGGCATCACTGAACATAACTGCAGCCGGTTGAAGTTCTCTGACTATACTCTGAGTATTTGCCCAATCATAATAGGTCTTGTTATCAATTTTTCTGGTCTCATTTGCTCCACCATAAAAGCCATCTCCTCCATTTGCACCATCAAACCATACTTCAAATATGTTGCCATAAGAGGTTAGAAGTTCCTTTAACTGATTTCTGTAATATGTTAGATATTCAGGTGTACCGTATGCGGAATTGTTTCTATCCCAGGGTGACAGATATACTCCCATTTTAAGTCCAAATTCATCGCATGCTGCCCTGAGATCCTTCAGAACATCGCCTTTTCCATCGCGCCAGATTGAGTTTTTAACCGAATGTTCAGTGTATTTCGATGGCCACAAGCAAAAACCATCATGATGTTTTGCAGTGATGATGATCCCTTTCATTCCGGCATCCCTTGCAACTTTTGCCCATTGCCTGCAATCAAGTGCAGTGGGGTTAAATACCGACTCCTTTTCATCACCGAAACCCCATTCTTTATCTGTGAATGTATTTACAGTAAAATGGACGAACATGTAATATTCCATCTCATGCCAGGCGAGCTGTCTCTCAGATGGAACAGGCCCAATTGGTTGAGGTGGATTTACTTCAGAACATGCTGAAAGAATTAAAACTGAAGTTAAAATAAATAGAATACTCTTCATATTATATAAGTTCTTTAATCCTTATGTTCCTGAAGTTTACAACCGATCCATGACCAAGAAATCCAATATGCCCGGTTTCGTTTTTAAGACCGGGATGGCTATTATGATCCATCGTTCCTTTATCTCTAGGACCTGCGATATCGCCATCGACAATTGTGGTACCATTAAGAACAATCGTTATCTGGGTACCTTTAACCGTGACTTCTTCATAGTTCCATTCGCCGACCGGTTTCTGGTATCCTTTTTTTGAAGGAATAACGCCGTATACAGATCCGTGATACTGATATGGCTGCAGGTTGGCATAAACAGGCGCAGTATCATCGAGTATCTGGAGTTCCATTCCAACATAAGCTGCATCACCTGTAAGTGGCGCACGTATACCCAATCCGTTATTCGCAGCCGGAGTAAGCTGAAATTCAAATCTGAATACAAAATCTGAGTATTCCTTTTCTGTATATAGATTCCCCCCCGAACCATCAATGGGTTTGATGACTATCATCCCATCTTCTGCAACATAAGATTGTTTATTGCCTACCCAATTATCGAGGTTACTGCCATTAAAAAGAGCTACAAATCCTTCAGAAACTTCCTCAGGAGTGAGATTATATTCTTTCTCACTTATTTCCCTTACATACAGATCCCTGAATGCCAGGTCAGTACCATGAGCCTGAAGCTCTATCGAGCCTGTTGGGAAAATAGGTATACTACGATCCCAGTAGTTTTCCATGATAACATTGTCAACAACAAGTTCGCCGTTTAGCCACACAGATACCTTCTCTCCGATCATTACAATTCTGAAACTATTCCAGTCACCAACAGGGTTATCTGCCACTTTCAGAGGCTTGGCCTGATTTTTTTGATTATTATACAGTCCCCCTGACCCAACCTGTGCACCTACTTCCACACGAGAGGTATCCCAGATCTGAACCTGTGGCGATCCTCTCAGGTAGATCCCGCTGTCGCCCTTTTTAGTAATCTTCCAGTCGGCCAGCATCTCGAAATCGCCATATTGCTTAATCGAACAAAGGTTATTGCCTTCACCGTTAAACCAAATATTTCCATCTTTAACGCTCCAGTTTCCCGGCACTTTTTTATTTGCTTCGATCTGTTTTTTCGCCAGCTCAGCCGGTTTCATTTTTGCTCTCATCACGGGGTTTTCAACCAGCCCCTGCCATTCGGAGAGGTCCTTCCCATTGAACATTGGTTTAAATCCCTCATCTGCCGGCATGGCTGATAGATATTTGTTGATCATTTCTCTATCGTATTCACTCTCCTGTCCTTTTAACTGTCCTGCAGCTTTTGTAAGGTTCTCTTTAACAATTTCACCGTATAATCCTGTTTTGGAATTTACTGAAGGAAGCGCTATGTAGAGTGCAGCTTTAGCGGCTGCAGCTGAGGTAGTCTGATCATCCAGATAATGGGAGATAAAGAAGAGAGCCTGGTATGTCTTCAGTTTTCCAATCTCGGTAATCACTTCATTTTTCTGTTCAGGAGTGCCAGCAAACGACATTATCTTTCTGAAAAGCAGCAATTTCTGCTCATCAGGCAGCTTAGCAGATTCAATTTGTTTCACATACCCTTCGAAGGCCGGAGCCTGAAACGTCTTATTGCCTGATGCACAAATCTCATATAATGCGCTTGATGCAGAATAATCTTTCCAGTTAGTGAGAGTCTTAAAGCAAATGTCGCGCATATCACCATTTCCGTTTTCAAATTCTTTTAATACTGTCTGAAGAGCTTTAGTTCCTCCGGTTTTTGAGAGTATCGGAATTAATTTCACCTTTAGATTGTCGTGCATAGCCTCCAAAACTACTGATGATCTCTTTTCAGGATCAACAATTTCATTGGCTGCAAGGGCAATTGCATTCTGAATATAACTAATATATTCAGGATTTTCTGTTCCGGCAAGAAGTTCAATCAGTTTTGTCTGATCCTCCTGCCCGGCAAGGTCTGCAAGCGCCTTTAGCGAAGCTTTTTTCAACACCTCATCAGTAGATGAAGTAAATGGAATGACGTCTTTAAAATATTGATTGTTCCTGTTCCAGGCCAGAATTTCAATTGTAGTTTTTATAGCTGCAGTATTTCCACTTTTTAGTACAGGAAGCAAAAGTGAAATGTTGTCGTTTCCAAGTACCGTCATAAGAGCCGACTTTGCCGCTTCCTGATCTTCCACACTGTTGAACTTCATCATATAATCTGTAAGAGCATTAATAGATTTTGCCCCTTCAATTCTTACGATAGAGGCCGCAGCTTCCTCCCTTACATTTTGATCATTATCAGACAAAGCTGTTGTTACTAAAGGAAGCACAACCAAGTCGGATCTCAGACCCAGCATGTTTATAATTTCTGGCCTGGCGTCAGGAATAGCCTTCGGAAAATACGTAATCCATTTTTCAACTATTTCATTTCCAGGTATTGACAATGATATTTTTAATGCTGCCATCCTGTATTTCTTATTTGCATGAGAGACTGCCTGAGTAAGTTCTTTCATAGCTTTGATGCCGTTCAAACCAACGTAAACATCAAGAGCGGCTATTTTATTCTGTATTGTGATATTATCATCGCATTTTGAAATGATTAGTTT
>JBBRSO010000154.1:0-6537 GCA_038245405.1 Bacteroidales bacterium | reverse complement strand
TCCGGACAAACCATAGCACAATTCGCGCATCCTATACAAAGATCAGGATTTGCAGGAAAAGCAAAATGATACCCTTTTCCATTCACCTCTTTTGCCATAGCGATAGTACCTGTAGGACAACTTACCATGCATACTTCGCAGCCTTTGCATTTTTCCACATTTACAACAATACTTCCTCTTATTTTTGCCATACTTTTAATTTTTAATCTAACTAATTGGATGATCACCACTAAATTGTTTCAGCCGTATTTCCAGATCGGGAAACTGGTTACGTTTTACAAGTGACACGCAAGCTCTCAGGCCATCTCTTTTTTCACTCCCTGTTGTAGCAAGGGATATTGCACTTACTCCATACGCTAATAATTCACTTATCAGCTTCTCACCTGTTAGCCCGGGATAAGAAATTGTAAAATAAAATCCATCAGCCAGCGGTTCATCAAGGTCCCTGTCATATGTAATTTTAAAACCATTTGAGATGAACATTTTTTTCATCTCCTTAGCTTTTTCGCCATATTCAATAACGTCATTCCTGTATTTATATTCCCCGTCATTAACTGCTTTTAACAGGGCGGCCAATCCGAACTGAACAGAATGGGTTACACCTGCCGATAATCCGTATAAAGCCCCAAAGATAGCTGAATGTCCGAATTTATCTGTTGAATAGTACCGTAAAAGATCGGGATAGGACCTATTGTACAACTTGTCGGATATTGCCATCATTCCAATACGCTGACCGGCATAGCTGAATATTTTGGAACTTGAAATAAGCATTATATACTCATCAGTATAGCGGGCAACAGTAGGCTGGTAAGGTGGTTCCCCCGGTACAGAATAATCTTTCCTGAAATCCATACCGAAATAAGCCAGGTCTTCAATAACAATTACATCATATTTAATACAAAGCTCTCCGATTATCTCCAATTCTTCATCTGTAAGACATATCCATGAAGGATTATTGGGGTTTGAAAAAAGAAGGGAAGAGATCTTACCCGGTTCAAGATATGATTCAAGTTTATCCTTTAGTTTTTTCCCTCTGAAATTATAAATATCAAAAGAGCAATAATCGTGACCCAGCATCTTTACCTGCTGCTTCTGAACAGGAAATCCCGGATCTAAAAACAGGGTACCTTCTTTTGTTCTGTCGTTCCTGTTTGCCACAAGAAAACTGACCATAGCACCCATCATTGACCCTACTGTAGGGATACAACCCATAGGGTTAATCTTAACATCAAGAAAAAGCTTTATGAAACGTGCTGTCTCATCTTTTAGTTCTTCTAAACCTGAAATAACAGGATAAATTGAAGCCACTCCATTTTTCAGTGCGGCTATCTCTGCGTCAACACCAATTGCAGGTGCAGGGAGACCGGGAACGCCCATCTCCATTCTGACAAATCTCACCCCGGTTTTCTCTTCTATTAAGTTAACCAGATGTACAATTTCTCTTATTGAGGCTGTTTCAAGAGAATGGATGTCGCTTATTTTTGTCAGCGACTTAATCAGATCGGAAGAAATTGGAATACCAGACATATATTTTTCTGAAAAAATTAATATTTTCGTTTATCTATTACCCGTTTAGCTTTACCCTCGCTTCTCTCAATTGTCTTAGGTTCTACCAGAGTAACCTTAATAGCCAAACCAAGGGAGTTTTCGAGTTTGTTCTGAAGCCTCTGTCTCAATGCTTCAAGCTGGCTTATTCTATCCAGGAAGAACGCCTCATCAACCTCAACTTTCAGTTCAAGAGTATCAAGGTTATTTACCCTGTCTACAAGTAACTGATAGTGCGGCTTTGTTTCGCTCATTTCAAGGAGAACAGTCTCGACCTGTGATGGAAACAGATTTACACCCCTGATAATCAGCATATCATCGCTCCGGCCAAGGCATTTTTCCATTCTGACCATTGTTCTTCCGCATTTGCACTTTTCGTGATTAAGACGCGTAAGATCGCGGGTGCGATATCGTATAAGAGGCAGTCCTTCTTTTGTGATTGTTGTAAATACAAGTTCTCCTACACTTCCCGAAGGCAATACCTGAAGAGTTTCGGGGTCAATTATTTCGGGATAAAAATGATCCTCGGCGATATGGAGTCCTTTCTGAATCGGGCATTCACTTGCAACACCCGGCCCTATTACCTCACTGAGGCCATAGATATCTATAGCCATTATCCTGAGTTTATCCTCAATTTCCCTTCTCATGTTTTCTGTCCATGGCTCGGCTCCGAACACCCCCACCCTGAGTTTCAATTCTTCGCGTTTTATTCCGCTTTCCTGAATAGCTTCTGCCAGATAAAGAGCATATGAAGGTGTGCATGCCAGCACAGTGCTTCCAAAATCGTGCATCAATTGAATCTGACGATCAGTATTGCCACCTGAAATTGGAATTACTGATGCTCCGATCTTTTCACCCCCATAGTGAAGACCCAGTCCTCCTGTAAAAAGTCCGTAGCCATATGCTATCTGTATAAAATCATTCCTGTTTGCGCCGGCACTAGTAAGTGTTCTGGCCATAACCTCCGACCATGTTGAAATATCGTTCCGTGTGTACCCAACCACGGTTGGTTTTCCGGTAGTTCCTGATGAAGCATGTACCCGTACAATTTCGCTCATTGGAACAGCAAATAGTCCGAACGGATAATTATCCCTCAGATCATTTTTAGTTGTGAATGGCAGTTTTGCAATATCGTCGATCGTATGAATATTTTCAGGACCTAATCCTGCCTCCTGCATCTTGTTTCTGTAGTAAGGCACATTGAAATATATTCTTTCAACAGTTTCTCTTAGCCTTTCTCCCTGAACTTTTCTTAGACCATCACGATCCATACTCTCAAAATGGCGATTCCAAATTTGCATATTCCTGTTTTTAAAACCTCGGAATTATTTAACCTTTTAGTTCTTTGTTTTTCCTTTATTCACTTGTCCCCTTTTAAACCCCCAACCCCCTGAAGGGGGCTTGAAATCCAGCTACTGGCAGTACTTCAAAACCCCCTTTAGTGGGCAGGGAGTAAACAGTTAGAAAATGTTCATTCCCTATTTAAGGTATTAATCTTTTTGTGGTTAATTGATCTCATTAAATTTTATAAAGATCACTGGCCTTCAGAAGTTCCATTTCATGACTCTTGAGTGCTTTAATTGCATTTTCGCTGTCGCTGCAACGCAGAATTATAACTGACTTGGCTCCCACCGAAAAAGCATATGTATATTCAACACTTATTTTCAGATCAGAAAGGATTCTCAGGATTTTGGCATAATACTTAGCTTCATTCGGAGCCATCACTGATATTACTTCTGTGAGATTCACTGTGAAGTTTTTCTTTTTCAATTGCTCCTTCGCTTTCTCCGGATCGGAAACTATCAATCGCAAAATTCCAAATTCAGTTGTATCAGCAACACTTAAGGCGGTTATCCTTATATTCTCTTCTCCAAGAACTTCAAGAACTTCGGTGAGTCGTCCTGATTTATTTTCAAGAAAAACAGATAACTGATGGATAATCATATCTTTAAATAATTTTTAGTTAAATGAATTTTCGAATATAGATATAAAATTAATCTGATGATCAATTCTTTGTTTAGAATTGCCTTTCAATCCTTATTCTTGCATCAACAACAGTTATACCATCAAGGCTTCCTATGAGTGGATTAAGATCCATCTCCTTTATTTCAGTCGCATATCTGAGTAAACTTGACAACCTCACAATTATTTCAGCAAATTTTTGTTCATTTATTCCGGGCTTACCCCTTGTACCTTTAATAATTCTATAGCTCCTGAGGCTTCTGATCATTGATTCTGCTTCATTGAAAGTAAGAGGCGCCAGACCGGAAGATACATCCCCGAGAACTTCCACAAATATCCCACCAAGACCGCAAAGAATGATATGACCAAACCGTGGTTCATATTTTGCTCCGATAAAAAGTTCTGTACCTGATAACATCTGCTGCATAAGAACGGCTGTTACATCCGCTATCTGCATCATTCTTTCAAATTCCGCTTCGAGATGTCTCATAGATCTGATATTAAGAGTCACACCTCCTACGTCAGATTTATGAACAGGTCCAACGACTTTCAGTGCAAGAGGAAAACCTGTTTCACTTGCTGCCAGGCACAACTCATCGTGCGTTGATACAACTTTCTCCTTCACCACGGGTATATCCGCTGCCTTCAGAAGACGTTGTATTGCACCAGGTTCCAGGTAACCATCATGAGAATCTTCTATAATCTGACGCACCAGAGGCACATCAATATTTTCCAGAAAAATTTCATCATTCGCTGGTAATGGGGTATTGAAGATCTTTGTTAAAGCGCTTCCGAGTACAACTTCATCCGGAAAGTTTATATGGCCTTTATTCAGAAAATACTCCAGTTCTTTTGAAGAACTTGTCACTGATGGCAATATCGGATAGAGAGGTTTATCACAATCTCCAATTTTCCTGTCTAGCAGATCATATATTTCAGTAATGTCATTTAGGCCATTGCTTCCAAATATAACACTCATACCATCTATTTCAGGAATTCTCTTGTCAACATATTCTATCACCCTGTCGAGCTGATCATTTGTTGCAGTTGCGATCATGTCAATAGGATTTACGGCCGACGCTCCCGGATTCATCATAGCCAGCAAGTCAGACTGGTGTGTTTCAGAAATCTTCGGGATGTTCATTCCACCTGCAGAAAGCGCATCGGTAAGCATCACAGCTGGTCCCCCGGCGTGTGTGATAATTGCAATATTTTTCCCTTTCAGGAGCTTATGAAAAAATACTGAAGCAACGGTTGTTAATTCTTCGCGTCCGGAACATCTGACAATACCCGCCTTGCGGAACAGCGCCTCAACTGCTGAATCGGAAGATGCCATAGCACCCGTATGAGATGAAGCAGCCCTGCTGCCGGCTTCTGTTGTGCCAGCCTTAATTGCTGCGATGCGGCAACCTTTTCTTATTAATGATGATGAATGATGAAGCAGCTTATCGGGGTTACGAATGCTTTCAACATAAATAAGTTTTATTTTTGAACTAACTCCGGGTTCGTAGGTCTCATCCCAATATTGCAGCACTTCCTCAACACCTGTTTGCGAACTGTTGCCTACAGAATAAACACTTGAGAAGTTTAATCCCTTAGGCATAGCTGATTCAAAAATAAAAACTGCTGTGGCTCCTGAACCTGATACAAAATCACATCCTTTTTCATTTAGTTTTGGCACAGGTGAAGTAAAAACGCCCTGATAATGAGGTGTAATAACTCCGATGCAATTTGGGCCTATCAGACATGCACCGGCTTTATCAATTACTTCAACAATCTGCTTTTCAAGTTTCAGACCCTCAGCACCTGCCTCACTGAAACCGGCAGAAATAATAATAAAAGCTTTTGCTTTCTTATCATTCACCAGAACCGAAACAGCATCCAGGCACATAGATGCAGGTATGGCAAGAATTGCAAGATCAGTTAGGGGTATGTCTTTCAGATCTCTGTATGATTTTACACCCTGAATGACATCATGCTTTGGGTTGACCACACACAAGTTTCCTTTATACCTGCCATCTATTATGTTTTTCAGAACCTTTCCCCCAGGTTTAAAAAGATCATCCGATCCTCCTACAACAACAATGCTTGCAGGATTTATAAGTTTTTCATTTATCATAGTTAATCAGAATCCAAAAGGAATAAATTATTGAATTTCAAGGATCTGCGCAGCGAGATAACTACAACCCGTAAAATCGTTTGAGGTAGCCAACATTTTGTGCAACAACAAATAAATATTTTTCTGATATATAAGAGGTTATCGACAATTTGAGCTCTTTAATGTGAAGGCAAGTTAATAAAATATTACAAGATAAAAACAAGATAAATATCATACAAGGGTGAGGTTGAGGTTGAGGTTGAGGTTGAGGGACTGTCGATACTTTCAACCAGAAGCGGCAAACCCACGATTGCCGGTTAAAATTGGATGCTGCCTGCATTGACGGCAGTTAGGCAGGCGAGAATTAATCCGTAGTGAGTGGCTGCGATATATTGTTGGGATTCCCGTCACAAACCTTGTGGTCTAATTGATGAGGTAGAAATATCCAAGGCCGTAGGCGTATGCAGTTTCTGTTCGTCAGGCCGGAAATTTGTCTCCGGCTTCCTTCAGATTCCACCTCACGATGGACACCCTTGCCTTTGGCTAATGATTCCTACTACCAAGTTCATAGCGGACTTGCACCGCCAAGTTATCGCCCATGCCGGGTGCACAACAAGATAGGAGGAAAACTATTTTATTTTCCTCCTACTCGATTAAATCAAGTATTAATTTTTTTCAACTAAACAAAATTGTAAATCAAGCTTAATCAAAGAGTAGATCAGTGTTTCTTATATTTTTTTTCGTTCTTTCTATGAAAATTATATAACCAAATGAACGTAAAATTTAAAAACAATATGAACTCTAAATCAAAATTTGACTTCACTTTAAATCTGTCTAAACCATTATTTTTTTTGGATTAAAATGCCAGAAAAAAAATATTAAATTATTTTTAATATTATGTAGAAATTACTTTGTGATTTCCTTACACTCTC
>JBBRSO010000153.1:0-6620 GCA_038245405.1 Bacteroidales bacterium | reverse complement strand
TATGCTCTATGCCTGAATACGCAAACATTCGTTTAATATTCAGAACTTTAGTCATGTATACAGTTGCAACGAATATAGAGATGAAGGCTGCAATAAAAATTATAAGGTTTGCCCAGTGGAAAAGCGAAGTATGAGCTACTATTGCATAGGTCCTGAATATTCCGACAAATCCAAGATTCATCAGCACGCTTGCCAGCAACGCTCCTGCTGGTGCAGGCGCTTTATCCTTAGCATCAATTCCTGCAGTATACATTGGCACTAACCCCAGCTTGGCAGTAAACCCTGTGAAAATAAAAAGGAATGCCAGACGCAGCCAGAAAGGATTTAATCTGGCTTTATAAATCATAAGATTTGCGAATGAAAGATCACTCGACCCCGCGTTCTGCAACGCCAGGCTGAGGAATAAAATGCCTATAAACACAAAAGTGATACTTATAGCACAGATAAAAACATATTTCCAGGTTCCTTCGAGTGCCAGCTTATTGCGGTGATGATATATCAGCATCGAGGCAGATAATGTGGTAAGCTCTGTAAAAATCCAGATCACTGCAATATGATTCGCCAGATATCCCGCTGTTATCGAAGTAATAAGGACTGTAAAGGCTGAATAATAAATTGCTCTGGAATGCGGAGTCTCTTCATGTCTTAAGATATAAAGATAGCTATGAAATAAAGCAGGGAGGGTGATAATACTCAAAGTGATCAAAAGTAATAAGCCCAGTGAGTCAAAAGTAAAATATTCAAACACTGTACTTTTATAATGATAAATAGCATATACCGTAAAACCTGTCTGGAGGATTCCGAAAAGTATAATGAGTACATTGTTAACAAAACTCTTCCGGCTGACAAAGTGTAGTCCGGCAATTAAAAATGCGCATATAAGATAAATACCAGTCATTCTTCCTGTGATTAATAATCTTTCAAATTACTAAGCTGATCAACATCAACTGCTTTAAATACATCTCCTATCTTATTTAGAAAAATACCCAGAATCAGAACACTACCGAATACATCAAGCATTATCCCAAGGTTAACCAGGTTTGGCATTTCATTTCCTACCGCCAGGGAAAGAACAAATACTCCGTTTTCAATCATCAGATAACCCATTACATGAGTGATAATTTTTTTACGTGAAGCGATAAAATACAGCCCTGTAAAAAGAGTGGATAATGAAACAATGAAAAATATCTTGTCGAGATGTGTATCTTTTATTGAATTAGTCAGTAAGACGGTTATCACCACTATCATTGTTACAATTATCAGTGAAATGAAATGTGGCAGATATGGTTCCGTTTCCTTTGTGATCTTATTCCTTTTTATCAGATATCCAAGAAATACCGGGACTGCAATTGTCTTAAATACAATAGTCTCAAGTAGGATAAGTACAAGATTCCATGTCTGGATATTTTGGAGCTGTAAAAAGGTTACACCGAACAGAATGAAGCCCTGCAACGCTAGAACCCTTACATAGGTTATTATCCGGTTTGCAATTGAAACATATAAAAGACTAATTATGAATATAATAAGAAGTACGTTTGTCATGTTAAATTATTTTAAACAAATTTTTCCAAAACCAGCAGGACCCCTAAAAATATCAGGAAGCTCACCGATGAAAGAGCCAGTATGAACTGTGGATTATGACTCATCCTGAACCTGGCCATAAAGGATTCAATTAAACCTACAATTGTTGCAAACAGAGCCTGTATCAGAATAAAAACAGGAATGGCCCAGATCAGTGACAAGCCCCCAATAAAAAAATCTGCAATTATTGCTCCATACATAGCGAACTTCAGAAAGCCTGTGGCAAGAATTAAACCAAGATCGAAACCGCTGTTATCGAGTATCATTACTTCATGAATCATTGTTAGCTCCAGATGGGTTTTCGGATCATCAACCGGCATCCTGCTGTTTTCAATCATTGCAATCATTATCAGCACAAACGATGCCATACCACCCAGTGTATACGTTATTGAGGAGCCAAGGTGAAGCGATGAAAAGATTTTATAAAATGATGTATTACCTGTCAGAAGTGCAAAAGATCCGATTAGAATAAAGAAGGCAGGTTCTGCAAACATTGAATACAGGGCTTCCCTGCTTGCTCCCATTCCCTCAAAGCTGCTGCCTGTATCCATAGCTGATATGATACTGAAGAACTTACCCAGAGCAAGGATATATGCAAAAAAGATAAAATCGCCATCAAAGCTTACTATTCCTTTTATTGAACCAAATGGAACGACAAGACATGCCATAAGTACCGATGAGAAATAGATAACCGGTGCAATCCTGAAAATTACGCTGGTTGTCTCGCTATAGATTGTTCCTTTCCGGAATAATCTGATAACATCTCTAACAGGCTGCATAATTCCCGGGCCTTTCCTGCCCGATGCAATACTCTTTGTCTTTATTATTATTCCTGTAAAAAACATACTGCAGAACAGTATCAACAATATACTCAACATATTATAAATTGTTTAAAAAATGTATTACCGTCATTAGTTTTTCAAAAATAAGAGGAAGACATATTACACTGGTAATAAATATTATTCCATAAAGGATATAACGCTGCAAATGCCCATTCTGGAGAAAAACAAAAGCATCTGAAATTTTATTTATCAGTTTTAGAGGTTTGTCTATGAATATTCGCTCTATCTTATCATAAGGATCAGTTTCATAATGATGAGTTGCAGGAAAAACTTCGACACACTCAATGTCCTTCTTCTCGATCTCCAGAACCGGTTTTGCCAGCTTTGAGTAACTTCTTACAAAGGAGGCTGCGGTATATTGTAGTTTGCTGCTTTTAGTCGCATAGGCACAGCCCCATGCCGGTCCACTTTCAATGATACGTTTACGGTTAATTTGTCTTCTGAGTAATGCTACAAGTACAATAACAATAATAAATACAACTGATAACCAGTTAATTACCCGCAACGAATCAATCGCCCCAACCTGTAGAAGGTTCAGATTAAAAACAATATTATGGGTATAGAGATTAACAGGACGTTGCAGTGCATTAAGAAAAAATGTGGGAAAGAGACCAATTGAGATCATCAGTGTAACTGTGATGTACATTGGAAACAATTGCCACCCGTTTCGTTCATGGATCTCTTCTGTTTGTTCACCTCTGAAATTGCCCAGAAAAACAATGCTAAAGGCTTTTGTAAAACATAATAATGCCAATCCTCCAATCAGCACAAGTCCAGTAAGTGAGAATATGATCGCAATAAGAGAAAGCAGGTTGGAGCTGTAAAGCCAGTTGTATAAACCACCGTATATAAGAAATTCAGAGATAAAACCGTTCAAGGGCGGCAAACCACAGATTGCTATTGCTGCGATAAGGAATAAGATGGCCGTTTGTGGCATTTTTTTTATCAACCCACCCAATCGTTCAATATTTAATGTTCCTGTTGTTTGATAAACATTTCCTGTACTATAAAATAATAATGATTTGAAAAGAGAATGATTCAGGGTATGCAATAAAGCACCCGAGAACCCAAGGATTGCCATCCACTTATTTGTTTCACCCAGACCTATGCACCCCAAACCTATACCCATTCCTATAATTCCAATATTTTCAATACTATGATAAGCCAGCAGCTTCTTCAGATTATGTTGAATCGTTGCAAGCATAACACCATAAATACCCGTAATTACAGAGATGAAAAGTATTATATATCCTATTGTAATATAATCTGTTTTTATAAGGAGAAGCATTCTCAGAATGCCATATATGCCAATTTTAATAACTACTCCCGACATGATACCTGAGATGTGTGTTGGTGCTGCAGGATGTGCGTATGGCAACCAGGTATGAAATGGAACAAATCCAGATTTAATCGCAAAGCCTGTAAAGAAACAGAGAAACAGAGCTGTACCTTCAAGCGTTGACTGACGTCTGGAAAATTCTGCCACCGCATCAAAACCGTAGTTACCAGTTTTGTAAGCAACATATATAAATCCAAGCATGACAAATATGATGCTTATATGAGACTGGACCAGGTAATTAATTCCTGCTTTTAAGGCATCAACCTTTTCATGTTCGAAAATTATCAGAACAAAAACTGAGATTGCCATCAGCTCCCATAACAACAGGAATATAAATCCGTTTTGAACACAACAGGTGCCCAGTAAAGCAACATGCAGAAATATTAAGGCAATACAATGCAGATTCAATGCACTTTTTCTCTCCCTGTATTTTTTCATATAACTCAGTCCATAGAGAGATCCTGTTATCATGGTGAAATTTATAATAAGGAGAAACCAGCCGGAAAGCGCGTCTACTCTGATAGGGACTCTTCCAAACATTAAGGTGCCTTCCATCAGAATCTCATAGCTATTTCCAAGAAGAGCTCTGACGGCAAAAAAACTTGTGATAGATCCTATTATAATAATTGTCGCAACTGTGATTAATCCTTTGACCTTCACATTTACCAGCTGGATAGCTAATACTGCAGATAATATTATGATTATAAATAAATTGATCAATGCCAGAAATTTAAAAACGTCCCGATAAATATTACAAGGATAAATACAATTCCATATATGACATACACCTGAATCCTGCCATTTTGGACAAACTGAAACATATCAATAAAACGTCTAAGATAAAACATGACCGGATCAATAATCTTAGATTCAAAAATATCGAGGTAAAATGATCTGTATTTTCTTTCTGCAGGAAATATCTCCTTTTCTTTGATCTCGGTATAACCTTTCTTCTCAATTATCATAAAATTCAAAAGCTTGCCTAAAGATTTTGAATAAGATTTCCCGGTGTATTGCATCTTATTATTGGGTGCTGCATAAGCGCATCCCCATCCTGCAGAGATCTCCTTCTCTGTTTTGCCAGAAAAAAACCACCTCAGCAAAAATATCACACCTGTAATTATGATGAATATAACGGATGAAATACTAATATTTTTCAAAACTGAAAGATAATCAGTCAAACCTGAAATATCCGTATTCAGATCCGAAAATGTACTGTTGTTTACAATCCTGCCTGCCAGGTTTATTATGTGAACAGGAAAAAATGAAATAACGATCATCAGTAGCAAAATAATATATTGTGGAACAAGCATTAATGAAGAGACCTCTCTTGGTTCATGTTTTAATTCTGTTCTTGGAACGCCTAAGAAAATAGTTCCGAATGTTTTAGTAAAGGTAAGCACAGACACTCCTCCAATAAAGCTCAAACCTGCGATCGTAAGTATCATCAGCATGATCTGGGAAGTTCCTGCCTGATTCATCCCTGTGAGAATACCTGAATATATCAGAAATTCAGAGATAAAACCGTTTAGAGGGGGTATACCTCCAATTGCTATTGAGGCTGAAAGAAAGAGTATTGCTGTTTGTGGCATCTTCCTTATCAGACCTCCCAGCTTATCCATATCCCTTGTATGAGTCTGGGTATAAACCGAGCCGGCCGAATAAAAAAGTAATGATTTATACAAGGCATGATTAAGAACATGCAACAAAGCGCCTCCAAAACCAAAAAAGATTAACAGGCTCTTATTAATTCCAATACCAATTAAACCGAGCCCCATCCCCACACCTATTATTCCAATGTTTTCAATTGTGCAATATGCCAGCATCTTTTTAAAATCACGGTGCAATGCTGCATTCAAAATCCCAAACAAACCTGTCACAATTGAAATAGTAATTAGTATGTACCCAATAACAATATAATCAGCTTTCAAACAAAGTATTATCCTGAATATCCCATAGATTCCCAATTTTACAATTACTCCCGACATGACTCCTGAAATATGTGATGGAGCGGCAGGATGGGCCTGTGGCAACCAGGTATGAAGACCGATGAAGCCTGATTTTAACCCAAATCCTGCAAAAAAGACCAGGAATAGCCAGATATTTACATTTGAATCGAAAAATTTGCCTATCCCCTTAAAATCAAAAGTCTCTGTTTTAGCATAAACCCAGATAAATGCAACAGTAAGTAAAATAACGCTTATATGCATCTGTACCAGATAATTGATACCTGCTTTAATCACTTTGGGATTGGTATAATCGAACAAGATCAGAAGGAACGATGACAGGGACATTAGTTCCCATGCAATTATAAATGCAATGCTATGCTGAATTATAGTTACAATTATCATTGATGACTGAAAAATCACATACAGCATCCAATGAAAAGATATGAGAGAAGGAGCTGCCTGATATGATTTAAGATAACCCGATCCATAGAGAACTCCGGTAAATGAAGTCAGATTTATTATCAGAATGAACCAGGCTGATAATGCATCTATTCTTAGAGGAATCACTCCAAAAAAAGCACCCCCGTTCATCAGATACTCAAGGCTGCCGTAGTAGAGTGCATAAACTGCAATATACCCGGTAATAAACGATATCGCAGTTACTATAATAATTGCAAGATGTGGCTTATTTCTTTGAGGGACTAATGGAATCGCAATTATCCCTGACAATAAGATTGTTATAAATGCTTTTAATAGCAGACCAATAAGTTCATTCCCCTCAGTTACAATCATTCTTTCACAAATTCAACGGTCTTTTTAATTTGGTGCAAAGTAAAGAAAAAAAATAAGAAAATTTTGAAGTATCTGCCATGATTAAAGGAAACTCTTTTTCAACATATATACGAAGCG
>JBBRSO010000152.1:0-6697 GCA_038245405.1 Bacteroidales bacterium | reverse complement strand
GCCTCCATCTCGAACTACCCGTCTCATTTCTGCGAGGCCCTTTAGCGGATTTGCAAAATTCCTAACGCCAAAAGCTACCATTGCAACATCAAACAGCTTATCTTCAAAAGGAATGTTTTCAGAATCACCGAATGATAACTCTATCTTATCGCTATATCCATTTCTTTGAATTTTCTCCTTTCCGATTTCAAGCATCTTCTTTGAAATATCGATGCCTGAAATCCTCTTTGGATTAAGCTTAAGTGCTGCTATAGCCAGATCGCCGGTGCCGGTAGCTACATCAATTATCAGCGGTGTCTTAAATGAACCGGATATTATCCTGATTGCTCTTCGTCTCCAAAGCCTGTCGAGATTAAAAGAAAGAAAATGATTAAGAAAATCATACCTCCAGGCAATTGAGTCGAACATTGATTCAACATCCGCTCTCTTCTTCTCATTTAAACTAACCTGCTGGTTCTCCATCATTTTTTTAAAAACATAAAGATAGGATTATTTTGAAAGCTCGCTTCACAACAACTCTAATCGTTCAGATTAGTAGGAGAGACATAACATCTGATCGTTTAATTCTCTATTTTTGCATATATACAATTCAAAAAAATGAACAAAATAGTTATGATCACCGGTGCTACAGCCGGCTTTGGAAAAGCTACAGCCATTAAATTTGCTGAAAACGGATATAATTTGATAATTACCGGCAGAAGAAAAGAGTTACTTGATAATCTTGAGAAAGAGCTAATTTCAAAAGGGATAAAGGTACTTTCACTCTGTTTTGATGTCAGGAAAAAAGAAGAGGTTGATTCAGCAATCGCAGCTCTTGATGAGGACTGGAAAAGAATAGATATCCTCGTAAACAATGCAGGACTGGCATCAGGATTGGATCTTATCCAGAACGGTGATAACGATGATTGGGAAATAATGATTGATACAAATGTAAAGGGGCTGCTTTACGTAACCAGGGCAGTATCTCCGCTTATGATTGCCAGGAACAAAGGCCATATTTTTAATCTTGGCTCGATTGCCGGAAAAGATGTTTATGAAAAAGGCAATGTTTATTGCGCTTCAAAATCAGCAGTTGCAGCACTCTCCAAGGCTATGCGAATTGATATGCTGAAGAATAATATCCGTGTCACGCTTATTGAACCCGGAATGGCGGAAACGGAATTTTCGCTTGTCCGTTTCAAAGGCGATGAACAGCGTTCTAAAAGCGTTTACAAAGGGTTCGATGCTCTTTCAGCCGAGGATATTGCAGAGGTAATCTATTTCTGTGCGTCTCTTCCTCAACACGTGTGCATCAATGAACTGGAAATTACACCAACACAACAGGCGAGTGTTTTTCATAGCTTTCGGAGGGAATAAAAAATAGATAAAATAAAGATAAAAGACAAAAGTATAAAGATAAAAGTGTAAGAGCTGAAATTCATACGTTTATCATATGTCTTCTTCTTCCAAAAAACCCTGGTTCTTCAGAACCTGAAGCAGGATCTTCGAAAAGTATTCATTGTCGGCTTTTTTATACCTGACATCAGTAAAAACCTGTGCCAGGGTTTCCTTATTATTCTCTTTCACAAATTGAATAGAATCTTTTCTTGCTTCTTTTTCCCCGTAATATTCAGACAGTTTTTCATCCGAATAGTTTTTATAGACTTCAGTATGAAGCACAGCTTCAAGCGGCAATCTGTCTACTTGTTCAGGACTCTCAGCAGGCCAGCCTAAGGTGATCGTAGTTACAGGAACAACTCCTTTAGGGAGATTCAAAATATCAATAATCTTATGTGCATTATAAGTTGTTGTTCCGAGGTAGCAAATCCCAAGCCCTTTTGATTCTGCCGCAACACAAACAGTTTGTGCAACCAGCAAGGCATCTATTGCAGCTGTTATGAATGACAGGAAATTATCGTATCCCGGCTCTGCTTTTCGCAGCTGGCACCATTTATTAAATCTGTTAAAATCAGCACAAAATGTAAGTACCACAGGCGCTTCAGTTACTATCCCCTGATTAAAATGAGTTGGAGCGAGTTCTTTTTTCTTCGTTTCGTCACGGGTAATAATAATACTGTAAACCTGCATGTTCCCTGTTGTAGAAGCCCTGCAACCCATCGAAAGAACTTCATTAAGAAGTTTATCTTCTACTGGCTCTGCGGTGTATTTTCTTATGGTTTTGCGATTCAGCAAAATTTCTGAAAAATCAATTATTTTTTGCATGTTGTATAATATAACACAAAGTAAACAAATTCCTCCAAAACCTGCAGAATGAAGAAAAGCTTTTTCTTATCTTAGCATGAACCTAAAATATATATATATGAGCAGACCGGTTACTCTCTTTACAGGACAATGGGCAGATATGCCATTTGAGACATTGTGTCAAAAAGCCAGCAAATTTGGTTATGACGGTTTGGAATTAGCTTGTTGGGGCGATCATTTCGAAGTGAATAAAGCTGATGAAAAATACTGTAAAAAGAGATTAGAGATACTTGCAAAGTATGGACTAAAGGTATTTGCAGTAGGTAATCACCTGGCGGGTCAGGCAGTGTGCGACCTGATTGATGAGAGACATAAAAGTATAGTGCCGGCTCACGTTTGGGGCGATGGAAAACCTGAAGGTGTAAGGCAAAGAGCGGCAAAAGAAATGATTCTTACTGCTGAAGCTGCTAAAAGACTTGGAGTTGAAATTGTGACAGGTTTTACAGGAAGTCCGGTATGGCATTTACTGTATTCATTTCCACCGGTCACACAGGAAATGATAGACAAGGGTTATAGCGATTTCGCATCCAGATGGATTCCAATACTTGATAAATATAAGGAGTTGGGTATAAAATTTGCTCTGGAAGCGCATCCGACTGAAATTGCTTTTGACATAATTTCTGCAAGAAGAACGCTTGCAGCTGTGAATAACCATCCGGCTTTCGGATTTAATTTCGACCCTTCACATTTTGGCTACCAGGGTGTCGACTATGTTAAATTTATTCACATATTTTCTGAAAAGATCTTTCATGTTCACATGAAGGACGCCGGTTGGTCGAAAGTACCAACTGAGGCCGGGGTTTTTGGTGGTCATACTGAATTTGGTACGCAAGGCAGATTCTGGGATTTCAGGAGTCTTGGTCATGGAAACATTGACTTTGAAGAGATAATAAGGGCTCTCAATTCAATTAAATATAAAGGGCCGTTATCGGTTGAATGGGAAGACAGTGGCATGGACAGGGAATATGGGGCAAAAGAGGCATGTGAGTTTGTGCATAAAGTGGATTTCCCCTCTTCAAATATTGCCTTCGATGCAGCCTTTGAAAAGAAATAAACCGTCAATCATCTTAATCTAAACCTTAGGCTTAACCTCAACCTTAACCTATATGGAGACAATCAAGAAAACTCAATTATTCAACGCCAGCTGTGTTGCATTAGTTGTCACTGCTCTGGCTTTTGCCACAAGGGGTTCCTTTGTACAGGCCTGGGCTACCGAATTTAACCTCACGCATACAGAAGTCGGGTGGATTGTGGGAACGGCTTTTTGGGGATTCACACTCGCCATGGTGTTTGGTGGTCCACTGGTTGACATTATTGGAATCGGCAGGATAATTTCAATAGCATTCTTCTGTCATGTTGCCGGAATAGTTCTGACAATAATCGCTACCGGCTTCTGGTCACTCTTCATCTCTACCTTACTTGTAGGTGTTGCAAATGGAAGTGTGGAAGCTGCGTGTAACCCTCTTATTACAAGCATGTATACTGACGAAAAGACCAGAAGGCTCAACAGGTTCCATGCCTGGTTTCCAACCGGGATAGTTATTGGTGGATTAATTGTTTTCTTTTTTAACAAGATCGGCTTATTGAACTGGAGATATGCCATGGCAATCATGCTTCTCCCAACTTTTGCTTACGGCTTTTTATTCCTGAATAAGAAATTTCCTGAAACAGAACGTGTTGTCGCCGGATTTTCATATAAAGATATGTTGAAAGCATGCGTCAGCCCGTTATTTATTTTTATGGCTTCCTGCATGCTTTTAACTGCAGGAACCGAACTTGGGACCAATCAGTGGATTGCAGCATTACTCGCAAATGTGTCTCATAGTCCCATCCTCCTCCTTGTCTGGATTTCAGGTATTATGGCACTCGCCCGTCAGTTTGGAGGCACACTGATACATAATATGAAATCGACTGTTGTTCTGTTGACATCATCCATATTGGCTTTTATCGGATGTATTCTGATGGGATATACCAATGGGGCAATGGTGTTTGCATCAGCAGGAGTATTTGCTCTTGGTGTTGCTTTTTTCTGGCCATCAATGCTGGGATTTGTATCAGAGAATATTCCTCAAAGCGGTGCTCTGGGTCTGGCAATTATGGGCGGAATAGGATTTCTTGGCGGAGCAATAGCACAACCGGTTCTGGGAGCAATATTTGATGCGCAGACTATTGCAGCCATTCCTGTTGGCCAAACGGTTGAAATTATTAAAACCGCTGCTGAAGGTACACCTGAAGCTATAACATGGGCAGCTGCACAACTTACCGGAGGCGAACATACTTTACGTTTTGTGGCATTTGTTCCTGCTGTATTGATAGTGGCGTTTACTTTTCTGCATATCTGGAAAAGGAAACGTGTAGAGAGTGACTAGAGTGACTAGAGTGACTAGAGTGACTAAAGTGACTAAAGTGACTAAAGTGACTAAAGTGACTAAAGTTAAAAACCATAAAATTTTACAGATAAACAGTTTATATGAAAAAGATAAAAATGGGTATGATAGGAGGCGGAATAGGAGCCTTCATCGGTGATGCACATCGCAGGGCATCGAGAATCTGCAATGATTTTGAGCTTGTTGGAGGAGTTTTTGATTCCGACTTCGAAAAAAGCAAGCAATTTGCTAAAAATGAAGGAATTAGTCTCGATCGTTGCTATCAGAGTGTAGATGAACTGATAACGTCGGAGACTGCCCTTTCACCGGATAATCGTATGAAGGTAGTATCTATTGTGACTCCAAATTCACTGCATTATCCGTTTGCAAAAAGCCTCCTTCTGGCCGGCTTTCATATTGTATGTGAAAAACCGATGACTATCACGGTAAATGAGGCGGCTGAGCTTGAAAAACTGGTAACGGAAAAAAAATTAACATTCGCTCTGACCCATACATATACAGGGTATCCAATGATCAGACAGATGAGGGACATCATCGCAAAAGGTCTTCTGGGTACTATTCAGCGTATTGATGCTCAATATTACCAGGGCTGGATCAACTCCATAATTCACGGTACTGAAAGCAGGATCACAGGAGTTTGGCGGCTTGATCCAAAGCATGCAGGAGCCAGCAGTTGTATGGGAGATATCGGTGTTCATGCTTTTAATCTAATCGAATATACAACGGGTCTGGAGGTTAAGGAAGTCCTCTCCGACCTTAGTAATGTAAAAGACGATGTAAAGCTTGATCTTGACGGAACGGTTTTATTGAGATTCGGGGGAAACCTTAAAGGAGTAATACGGGCCAGCCAGGTTTGTGGTGGCGAAGAAAATAATCTCACAATTGCTGTATACGGTTCCAAAGCCAGTTTAAAATGGGCACAGGAAGATCCTAACTATCTGTATATGCTGAGCGATTCAGAACCTACTAAAATTTTCAAACCAGCACATGCATTCAATGATCAGCTGGCAGAAAGCAGTCATACAATGCCATCAGGTCATCCTGAAGGTATATATGAAGCACTGGCTAATATATATAAAGGCACTGCAAAATCAATCAGGGGCGAAAAATTCACACCCGGCGAATTTCCGACTGTTCATGATGGGGTAAGAGGAATGAAATTCATTCATTCAGTTGTTGAGTCAAATAGAAAAGGGAACGTCTGGGTAAAATTCTAATCCGGATCGAGCCAGATAACCTTCTGCTCAGGAACATGATCTTTGCCAATGATTGCCCGGTACAGATCAGGACGCCGTGCGTTGATATATCTGTATCCTCCTGATTGTGTTAGCTTTTCAGGAATAAGTGTGGCCGAAACAAAATCATCACCCAGAGTTTTGCACTCCGCAAGGATATCTCCAAATGGATCTATAATCATTGAACAACCGTTTTTCAGTTGATCATCATCCATTCCAATAGGATTTGAAAACACAACGTAGATACCGTTGTCATATGCCTTTGAAGGCAACCATTTCATAAGCCATTCTCTGCCTTTCATGCCATCAAATTCCAGTCTGAGAGAAGTCGGATCAGACTCCCTGTTTAACCATAGCCGGGGATCAACAAACCCTGCTCCCGGTCTTGTAGAAGGAGTGCACATTGTTACATGCGGCATAAAGATTATCCGGGCACCGAGAAGCGTAGTAGCCCTTACATTCTCAACTACATTATTATCATAACAGATCAGAATTCCGCATTTCCAGCCCAGGATATCGAAAATACAATAACTATCTCCCGGGGTCAAATATGGATTAATGAAAGGATGAAGCTTCCGGAATTTTGCGACCAGTCCGTCTTTATTCACACAAATATATGCTTTGAATAAATTCCCTTCGCTGTCTTTTTCGAATAACCCGGCAAGCACATGAAGGTCATTTTTTGCTGCTATTTCTGTAAGTCTCTTAACCGATGGGCCATCGGGAATGAGTTCAGCCATATCGAGCATCTGTTCCCTGGAGAGATGACGGGCAAATGAATAACCCGTAACAGAGCATTCATGAAAAGCAATAACATGAGACCCTTTTTTGGAG
>JBBRSO010000151.1:0-6701 GCA_038245405.1 Bacteroidales bacterium | reverse complement strand
TGATAAAAGCGATAACCCTATTGGTATTATTGAGAAGATGGAAGCTCATAGAAGTGCTTTGCTTCACAGGGCAATATCTGTTTTTATTATTAACTCAGGTGGTGAATGGATACTCCAGAAAAGAGCTCTGGATAAATACCATTCCAAAGGATTATGGACAAATACCTGTTGTACTCATCCCTTACCGGGTGAATCTGATTTAGAATCAGCTAATCGAAGATTGGTTGAGGAAATGGGAATTACCTGCAAACTAAAAGAATTATTCAGTTTTATTTACAAAGAACAATTGGATGACGAAATGACTGAATATGAGTTTGATCATGTATTCATAGGAAATTACGACAGCGATCCCGTCATCAATACAGCCGAAGTTGATGACTGGAAAAAGATTTCATATGACGAGCTTCACAAAGATATTCTTGAAAATCCTGATAACTATACATATTGGTTCAAGGAGATTTATCAGAATGTAAATTCTCATTTGTTGAACAGTAGATAGGGTTTTTTAATAAATAATCATGTCGCTTTATACCGGACTACTATTCTTTTCAATTCTGATTCCATTTATTCTGAGCTATGACAAGAAAGTAAGCTTTTACAGAATGTGGGGCAGCCTGTTACCCTCATCGGTGCTTGTAGGCGCGCTGTATATTGTATTTGATGTGCTTTTTGTAAAAAAAGGAGTCTGGGGATTTAATCCTGAATATCATTCCGGAATAATCATTCTGGGCTTACCGCTTGAAGAGTGGTTGTTCTTCATATTGATCCCCTATTCATGTGTCTTTATCCATTATGTTTTTGTTTCGTACTGGCCCCGGCTTATGCTAAGCAGGAAATTTGTCATAATTTTTTCCGCCGTTCTTATTCTGATCTTGCTGATAGTCGTTTTTGCAAATACTGATAAAGCATATACTTTCTTCAACTTCAGCCTTCTGATAATTGCTCTTTTATGGGCGCTGTTAGCCAGACGTGATCTGCTGGCCAGATATTATTTAACATTTCTTGTAATTCTTATCCCTTTTTTTCTTGTCAATAGTATATTAACCGGAACATTTATTGATGGAGAGGCGGTTTGGTATAACAATTCCGAAAACCTGGGCATAAGGATTGGAACTGTTCCAATAGAGGATGTTGGTTATGCCTTCAGTCTTGTACTTCTTAATCTACTGCTGATGAAGGAATTTCAGAAATTATTAGGTTCTAAAAAGAAATAATCATTTTATGAAGCTGTCACATACTGCTTTTGTTAGTTTGATTTCAAAGTATAAGCGATATGTAATTGCCTTTTTTATTATTTTTTATATCGTCGGGTTTATGGGTCTTATTATTCCATACACCCACCATATCTTTATTAGATTATTTCCTTCAGTCATTATTTTAAGCTTTGTTGCTATTCTGGTTTTTCATCAGGAAACATATAATTTTAAAACAATTCTGGTGCTGGCTACAATTGCAATCACAGGGTTTCTGGTTGAAGTTGCAGGTGTGAGAACACATCTTATCTTCGGAAACTATGTCTATGGGGAAGCATTAGGTTTTAAAATATTCAACACCCCGCTAATTATAGGACTAAACTGGGTGATGCTTTCATATGCCTCAGGATCAGTAACTGAGATTTTAAATATCAACATTCCCCTTAAGATTGTTACCGCATCCTGCCTTATGATTATTTATGATATTGTAATGGAGCAGATTGCACCCATGCTGGGTATGTGGTCATGGGAAGATAATATAGTGCCTTTCAGCAACTATCTTGCATGGTTCATATTGGCCTTTTTATTTCAAACATTTATAAGGCTAATAAGAGTAAATGTCAAAAACTCAATTGCCGTGCCCCTCTATTTAATTCAGATACTGTTCTTCATTTCACTTTTCATCTATTTTAAAATCTCAGTATGATAATCAAAGCCCAACATAATTGGTTTGTTTATCCTTTCTTTAAATTTTATGCTGTTTATAAGATTCACAGAAGTTTTAATCAAACAGTAATTTCTGGTGATTATCATGATAAGGGTCTTCCTGTTTTACTTTTATCAAATCACCTCAGCTGGTGGGACGGATTCTGGGCTATGTATGTAAACGTGAAGTTGCTGAAAAGAAAATTTCATTTCATGATGCTTGAGGAACAGCTGAAACGTTTTAGTTTTTTTATCAATACAGGCGGCTACTCTGTAAAAAAAAGGTCGAGAAGTGTTATTGACTCGATTAATTATACTGCAGAAATTCTTTCTGACAAAGAAAATATGGTTCTATTGTTTCCACAGGGAAAGATAACTTCGATTTACAATCAGACTTTTATTTTTGAAAACGGTATTGGACATATAATAAATAAAATTAAAGGAAAGATACAGATCATTTTTATGGCAAATCTTGTTGATTATTTCTCCGATGAAAAACCTTCCCTGTTCATCTATTTAAGGGAGTATGAGTCTCCTGATTGCAAAACGGAAACTATACAGGAAGCTTATAACAGATTTTATTCAGAATGTATTGCTAATAACATTAAAGAAGCTGATAACTAATGGTATACATTGCATGGTTTGTCTATTCTTTTACTATCGTGCAATTAATGATAGCACTTGTTAATCTTATATTTTCGTCAAAACTCAGAAAGTCTGATTATAGTGGAAAACCACTGGTTTCGATCCTGATTCCTGCAAGGAATGAAGAAAATAATATCGGTAATATCCTGGATGATATTATGCATCAGGATTATAGTTTAATTGAAGTTATAGTATTTGATGATAATTCTTCGGACAGTACTGCTGATATTGTAAAAGAATATGCTGCAATGGACAAAAGGATCAGACTTGTTAAATCTGTTGATTTACCTGATGGATGGATTGGGAAAAACCATGCTTGTCATTCTTTATCTGAAGTGGCCAGGGGTAAATATTTTCTTTTTCTCGATGCAGATGTAAGGATAAAAGGCCCTCTTATTCTCAATGCAATATCTTATGCAGAACATAACAGATTATCTCTTATTTCAATCTTCCCGAAACAAATCATGTCTACCAAGGGTGAAAAAATGACAGTTCCTGTTATGAACTATATTCTCCTTTCCCTCCTGCCGCTGATCCTGGTAAGGAAATCAGGTATGCCATCGCTGTCTGCAGCCAACGGACAGTTTATGTTTTTCAGATCAGATATATACAAGTCTTTTCTACCACATGAAGTTATGAAAAACAATATGGTTGAAGATATTGAAATAGCTCGTTATTATAAAAAGAAGAAACAGAAGATTGCCTGTCTTACGGGTGATGATTCAATAAAATGCAGGATGTATGGGGGATTTAAGGAAGCCGTAAATGGTTTTTCAAAGAATGTTGCTTCGTTTTTTGGGAATTCGATCATTCTGGCCCAGATCTTCTGGCTTGTGACAACATTCGGCTTCCTGTTGGTTCTGTTTTCATTTCCATTAAAGCATTTTATTGTCTATATAACATCATTCCTTCTTACCCGAATCATTATTTCAATCATAAGTGAGCAGAGTGTTGCCGGCAATTTGTTTTACTCTGTACCTCAGCAGTTTTCACTAGGCATGTTCATTCTTAAAGCATTAAAAAACAGAACTACAGGTAATTATAAATGGAAAGAAAGGGATATAAAATAATTTTTCTGTTGTTGATCTTTTTCAGTCTGAATCTGAAAGCCAGCAATAAATCAGATATTTATTCTGCTTATGTTGGAAATAATATGACCAGATGGAAGAGTGTTATTGATCAGATGAATTCTGCCGGGACAAAGAGTAACGACTTTTTACTTGAGCTTGTAAATTATCAGTATGGGTATATAGCCTGGTGCATTGGTAATAGAAAGACAGATGATGCCAGAAAATATTTAAAGCTGGCTGAGGAAAATCTGGTAGCTCTCTCATCAGATATTCAAAATACATCAATGGTTAACGCATACAAAGCAGCATTTTATGGGTACAGGATAGGTTTAAATAAGTTGTCTGCTCCTTTTAACGGGCCTAAAAGTGTTGATTGCGCTAAACTTGCAATCAGTAGCGATAAGGAGAATCCTTTCGGATATGTTCAGCATGCAAATATTCAGTTTTACATGCCGGCCATATTTGGCGGATCAAAAAAAGAGGCGCTTGAATACTTCATAAAGGCTCAGGAACTAATGGAAAGAAATAAAGATGCTATTAAGGAAAACTGGAATTACCTTAGCCTCCTCATTGTGATTGCCCAGTCGTACTCATATATGGATGATTTTAAATCTTCAATAGATTACATGGATATGATCTTAAAGATTGAGCCTGACTTCAGCTATGTTAAAAATGAATTGTATCCTCAGGTACTTACAAAAATTAAAAAGTAGTATATGGCAAAGAGTGTTATTATTGTAGGAGCAGGTCTTGGCGGACTTGCAACTGCTTTGAGACTGGCAAAAAAAGGTTATAAAGTTGAGATGATTGAAAAAAACTTCAATGCCGGTGGCAGAGTGAACCAGCTCAAAAAGGATGGTTTTATATTTGATACCGGTCCAAGCTTTTTCAGTATGTCATATGAATTTACAGAATTTGCAAAAGATTGTAATATTGAACTCCCTTTCAAATACTTCGGACTCGATCCGCTATACACGGTAAACTTCAGAGGTAATCCTAAAACCTATTTTTTGTACAGGGACATAAAAAAACTTGCTGCCCAGTTCAGTGATGTTGAGCCTGATTTTGAACAAAGGATGAACAGGTATCTGGAAAAAAGCGGACGACTTTTTAATGATACTGCCGGCATAGCAATAAAAAATAATTTTGATTCTTTGCTCCATTATTTTATTACTCTTGCAAGGGTTAATCCTGTCCATCTTCCTGTGCTATTCAGGAATTTCTGGCAGCAGGTTTCACATTATTTCAAATCAGATGACGCGATACAGATTCTTTCGCTTGTATCGTTTTTCCTTGGCAGGACCCCATTCGATACTTCAGCAGTTTATACATTATTATCGTATACAGAATTCAAACATGATGGCTATTTCAATGTTGAGGGGGGAATGTATAAAATAATTGAAGGAATTGTAAAAGAACTGGAAAAGGAAAATGTGAAGATCACATATAACACAGAGATAATGGATTTCGAAGCAGATAATGATAAGCTTACAGCCCTAATAGACCAGAATGGCAGAAAGTGGACTGCCGACATAATTGTTGTAAACTCAGATGCTGCAGTATTTCGGGGTTCGGTATTTAAGAGACCGGCATTCTCAGTTGAAAAGCTTGATAAAAAATCGTGGACAATGGGACCGTTGACTATCTACCTAGGACTGAAGTGTAAACTGCCAATGGTTCATCATCATAATTACTATCTGGGTGATAATTTCAGGGAATATGCCGATAAGGTTTTTAAAAGTCCTGATTCCCTTCAAAAACCATATTATTATGTAAACGTATTATCAAAGCACAACCCCGATTGTGCTCCAAAGGACAATGAGAGTTTATTCATTGTCTGCCCTGTACCTGACCTCAGGTTTAAACCCGACTGGAGTGACAGAGATGCAATTGTTGATAGTATTATAGACGATTTCTCGGGCAGAATCGGTAAAGATATCAAGACTGAGATTGTTTCGAGAACTGTCTATACTCCTGAAGACTGGCAGGATCAGTATAATCTGCACAGAGGTAGCGGACTTGGGTTATCACACGATATGCTTCAGATAGGAGCATTCCGTCCAAAGAACTACGATGAATTATTTAAAAATGTTTTTTATGTTGGAGCCTCCACAGTACCCGGAACTGGTCTGCCTATGGTTATTATAAGTTCAAAGCTGGTTTTTCAGAGGATTGAGGAGTATTCTGCAAAGCATCCTGAAATATCCTCATGAATGTCTTTGAATATCTTTCTTTGATCGTTTAATCAAATATTGAGTAATTTTATAACCCAGAATATAGTTTATTAAGCAGCTATCGTTATCTTTTAAATATTACTTGTTTTTCTGCAAATATGGGTATAGTTATTTTTATATTAATTTTACTTAGCTGGAGTTATCACCTGATTTACATATTGCTGTATCAGCCTGTAGACCTTTCAGACTTATGGTTCTGGATACATATTTTAGTTCAAACATGGCTTTTTACGGGACTCTTTATAACAGGCCATGATTCAATGCATGGGACAATAACCCGAAACAGAACTTTAAATAATTTTCTTGGATTTATTGCAACCACTCTCTATGCGGGACTTTGGTATCCTACCCTAAAAAAGAAACACTACATGCATCACATTAATGTTGGTACAGAAAAAGATCCTGACTACCAAACAGGAAATCAAAACTTCTTCGTATGGTGGTACCATTTTATGAAGCAGTATCTTACAATATGGCAGATTCTGATTATGGCTGCTATTTTTAATATAGGCCTGCTTTTTTTTAGTGAACTTCAACTTATAGTGCTCTGGATAGTTCCCTCCGTTTTATCAACTTTTCAACTCTTTTACTTTGGAACCTATCTTCCCCATCACCTTCCGCATACAGCTGAAATGGAACCTCATAAAGCCAGGTCGCAAAGACGTAACCATTTGTGGGCTATGTTATCATGTTACTTTTTCGGATATCACTTCGAACATCATGCATCGCCGCGAACCCCATGGTGGATGCTATACAGGATTAAGAGCTAAATATAAACATAAAATGAAGATTCTTCTTACAGGAGCAACCGGCTACATAGCACAACGATTATTACCCGTTTTATTAAGTAACGG
>JBBRSO010000150.1:0-6772 GCA_038245405.1 Bacteroidales bacterium | reverse complement strand
CTATTATAACTGTTCCTTTTAAAAAGCCTGAGCTTGCTGAAGGAGTGGAATATCGATTATTAATGAGTTTCCGTCAGAAAAGCAAAAGTCTATGGGCAGACAATGGATTTGAGATTGCATGGGATCAGCTTGAACTGCCATGGGAAAGACCGGTTCAGAAAGGTGCTGAAAATCAGGGGTCTTTAAATGTTTCAGAAAAGAATGGGCTGACTATTATTTCAGGGAAAGATTTCATGTATTCATTTGACAAATTAAGAGGAATGATAAGTTCAATCGTGATAAACGGCAAGGAAATGATAAAAAGAGGAGCGGAGTTAAATGTCTGGCACGCCCCACTGGCTAATGAGACGGATGAATGGGGCTTCAGTTTTGCAAATATCATGCGCCCAGTAGAGGGTTATGGACACACTGCATCTACCATTTGGTATTCAGCCGGGTTAGATAAACTTCATAAAATCAGTGAATTGTTTAGTGTTACTAAAGTTGATGATAATACTGTAAAGGTTGAGATAAAGAATTTAATGGTACTGGGAACAAACCGGGGAGCTCTTAATAATCACTTTGTATATACCATTACCGGCAGCGGGGAGATGACGATAGATCATTCTGTAATTCCAAACGGTGATATGCCTGCATGGCTTCCAAGGATTGGTCTCGACTGGATACTCAACAAGAATATAAGCAATGTTGAATGGTACGGTAGAGGACCGCAGGAGAATTATCCTGACAGAAAAACGGGTTATAAGACCGGCGTTTATAAATCGTCGGTAAAGGATCTGTATGAGCCTTATCTTATTCCCCAGGATTACGGACTGAGGACAGACAACAGATGGGTGAGATTGATTGACGACAATGGGACAGGTCTGGAATTCAGTGGCGATAAATTATTCAATTTCAGTGCACAGCCATATTCAACTGAGAATCTGACAAAAGCATTATATACCTATCAACTTCATCCTTTCGATGGGATAACCTTTAACTTCGATTATGCAACAAGCGGTGTGGGATGTACTGCTTTGCTGGTTTTTCAGGCCTATAAGGTTATGCCAATGAGGTATGATTTCAGAACCATAGTAAGACCTTTAATAAACTATAAAAACTGACAAAAAACCTATAGCATTAAGGTTCTATCCCTGTATTACAACAAAGGATCATAAAGGTTGACGTGGTTGAGTCACAGGATTTGCCTTCTTGAACAATTTTGATGTCTGTCAGTTATAATACTAAAATATGGTTCATTTTGCATAAGAGGGGAACGGTCGTTATCGTTTGCTGATTAGGTCCGCATTTATTTTAAAATTTAAAATATATGAAAATTGGAATTATTGGAACAGGAACAGTAGGGAGAGCCATAGCCTCCAAACTGGTGGAACTTGATTATGAAGTAATGATGGGAACCCGTAATGTTTCCGAAAAGATGGCAAGCACTGCTAAGGATGTTTATGGCAATCCTCCCTTTAACGAATGGATCAAAACAAACACTAAAGTAAAACTGGTCACATTTGCTGAAGCTGCCACATTCGGTGAGATGATTATTAATGCAACAGTTGGTAGTAATTCCGTAAAAGCGCTCATCCAGTCAGGATCGAAGAATCTTGCCGGAAAGGTTCTTATCGACATTGCAAATCCTCTTGATTTCAGTAATGGTATGCCGCCCAGCCTGATTCCGGGCCTAAATAATACCAACTCTCTGGCAGAGGAAATACAGAAAACGTTTCCCGATATCATGGTTGTAAAAACTCTCAATACTATGGCTGCAGCATTGATGGTCGATCCAAAGCTCATAGGGAATGGTGATCATATAAATTTCATTTGTGGTAACAGCACTGATGCCAAATCGAAAGTCGAAAAAATCCTTCATCAATTCGGATGGACCACTGAGAACATTATGGATCTTGGTGATATTACTGGTGCCCGCGCTACAGAATCTTTGCTCCCGATATGGGTCAGGATTATGGGTGTGACAAAAACAGAATTATTTAATTTCAAGGTTGTAAAGTAAGCAATTCCAGCGCCCAGCAATATTGCACGGAGAACACGGAAAAGAACACGGAGATACTGCTTCGTGCATTTCTCCGTGGTGTTCCCATTGGTTAATTCTTCCTATATTTACATCCTGACCTAATTTTGATTATAACTTGAAACACTAAAAATGTCGAAGGAAAAAGCAGTAATTGGATTTATCGGAGCAGGAGGCATTGCACGTTCTCATGCATATTCGCTCAATTCATTAAAATATTTTTACGACGATACTCCTGATATTGAACTTGAAGCAGTTTGTTCAGCAACAAAGGAAAGCCGCGACAAGTTTGCAGGGAAATTTGGTTTCAGTAAATCAACTGATCTCAACGAATTTGCGAAGAATAAAAAAATAAACAGTGTCTTTATTCTTGGTCCGAATAAGGTTCATTTTGAACATCTGAATACTGCAATTGAAATGCCGAATATAAAGAGGATATATCTTGAAAAACCGGTATGTTCAAATATCTCTGAAGAAAACGCGATTAAAGAATTGGTTAAGAATCACAAGGATATAATAATCCAGATTGGTTTCCAGTTCCTCTTCTCAGCAACAATCAGAGTGCTTCACAGTTTCTGGAAATCGGGGAAACTTGGAAAGCCAATTCATTTTGATCTGAAATATTATCATAGTGATTATCTGCGAAAAGAATATCGCGATAAGCGTGTGACGCGTTTGACTTCAGCGCCGGATGGAGGAGCCATGGCAGATCTGGGCTCACATGCAATAAGCCTGTTGATTTCTCTTCTCGGTGAAAAACTTGAAATTACAAATGCTTTGCAGGGCGGCCATTTTGAAGATGTAAGGGATGATTCTGATTTATTCAGTCTTATCTCTCTGTATGATCGGGCTTCGGGAGCTGTGGGTACTTTATCTTCAAGCAGAATAAGTTCCGGAACAGGAGATCATTTCTCTCTTGAGCTTTTTGCGGAATGGGGAGCTCTTCGATACACGTCGGCCACACCCGACCTTTTTGAGTACTTCACGGAAGAAAATTCATCATGGAACAGGATCTTTGCAGGCAGCAGCTTTAAGCCTTATACAAATTTCCCTTCAGCGCACGTTCCTCCCGGATGGCTGAGATCGATGATACATGCTCATTATGTATTCTTTACGGGCAAAACCGGCGAAGAGTATATCCCTGATATAAAACATGGTCTTGAAGTACAACGATTGGTAACTCAGACTGCGGAGCACCTGGAGAATTTTAGAAAATTAAGGGGAAGTTTATAAGGTGCTTGGTGCTTGGTGCTTGGTGCTGCCAGATGCTTCGCCTGATCGGGATATTGATCATAAGTACTTTAATAATCTGTTTTCTCTATTTTCTGATTTATACCTGGCGTACCATTTGCAAAATGGATATAATACAGCTACGACACCGACCCAAATCAGATATATAAAAGCAAGATTGACCCCGCCTCCCGTTTTGGGCCTGCCATTTTTGAAGGCACCAAAAACCAGATCACTTCCTTTGAATCCCTGCATGAATAGCATTACAAACATAAGTGAATGAATGAGAAACAGATGAATAGTGAAATAGAACAGAGGCACTTTTCCATAGATTGAGAGGATCGCTGTAAATCGGTTTTCGACTTTTTCCGACAAATAAAGTACAAGGAATGTAATACCAATAAACAACAGGGTAAAGAGGAGAGAGACAGGGTATTTTGTAGTATTAATAAGTGAAAGAAATGTAAACAATGCTGATTTTTGTACCGACCATTTTAAAGGGTCACCGTATATATTTATGAACCTTATAATTACAAATAATGAAATTAATGCTCTTCCAATTCTGAGAAATATTTTTGTTCGCTTTTCAGCCGGCATTTCGAAAAATTCCCCACAAGCAAAACCGGCAAGCATTATTCCGAGCCATGGAATAAGAGGATAGGCGGTATAAGCAGAGAAACCCTCACTAATCTGCAGAAGTGATGGACGGAATAAGACTGAAGTGAGAAAACCGGTCACCGGATTTGAAGGAACAGCTGCTAGCTGAAGCAAGTCATGACCAAATATCAGAATCAGCCCCAGAATCCCAATAGTTCGGGAAGGGAGTTTCAAAAGGAATGAGAGAACTATGAAGCTCAATCCTATGGCAGAAATTACTTCCATAATCATAAAACGGAAATGGATATCAAACCAAAGTGCAAAATTAATAAAGGTAAATTCCAGTATCACGAGCCAGATTCCCCGCTTTAAAAGAAAACTTCTTGTTTCCTTGAAATTATTACTTCTTTTCAACGAAATAAATGCAGACACACCTGCTAAAAACACAAAAGCAGGAGCACAGAGATGTGTTATCCAACGCGTCATGAATAGCAATGCTGTAGTGGTTTGCAGGTTAGTAGAGCTCTGACTCAAAGCTGTAGTATGCATAAAATCCCTTACATGATCCAATGCCATAATAACCATCACAAATCCACGGGTGATATCTATGCTAATAATACGTTTCAAGCGTCGCGTTTATCGTTAGTCGATTATTGTTTGTCGTTTTTGGACACTGCTCCCTTCTCCCTGCCCGGCTATTATAACTTTAGCTTCACAATATAATAATCATTCTCTGCAAGGCCAATGTGGTAAACATTTCCTTTATTATCATACTTTATATCTTTCCCTGAAGCATTTTCAAATATTTTTTCCCAGGTCATTCTGCCATCTGATTTGTACATTCTTATGAACCCATTGCCGGGAGGTAGACTTACAATACCGCTGATAATAATATTTCCGTTATTAGCAGGGTCAAGGGAGATGGCTCGTACGCCATCGTTGTTAGCGGTACCGAACTGGCTATTCCATATGATGTCACCCTTCCCATTGAGTTTTAGAAAGTAGGCATCTCCTTCACCTGTCTGTGAAGAACCAAAATTACCTGAAGTTGTACCACCTACATAAATATTCTGCTCATTATCCATTGTAGCTATCATGCCAATATCAAAACCATCGGTACCAAACTGGTTATATTTTATGAGTTCCCCGTTTTCTGTAAATTGCCCGATAAAAGCATCAATAAATCCTTTATTTTTTCCACCTAAATCACCCCATGTTGTACCACAAACCAGAATATCCGAACTGCGACCCGATGTAATGGAGTAACAGAAATCATCACCAGAGGTTCCGAATTGGTTTATAAAAATTTTATTTCCGTTTTTGTCAAGTTTTATGATAAATGCATCATTCTTGCCATAGGATATTTCGCCCAGTTTTCCGCCTGTTATTCCTGTGATAAAGACGTTTCCTTTACTATCCGCATAAACTCCTTTGGCTATATCCGTGCTGTCGGTCCCGAATTGATGCGACCACAATAATTGACCATTCTGACTGTATTTTACTATGAAGAAATCTTCTTTACCTGAGTTTTTGTCGTAGAGATCCCCATTTGTAAAGCCTGTCACATATAAATTACCAGTTTTATCAATTGCGCACCATTGTACATCTTCTTCTTCAGGAGTACCAAATTGCCTCGACCATATTACTTTACCTGAACTGTCTATTTTGCTGAGAAATCCGTCATTTTTACCAAAATTATTCTTTTCGATATTGCCTGTAGTTTTTCCTGCCACATACAAATTTCCGCTTTCATCAATAACCAGATTTAAGACATACTCGTAACCATTTGCCGACCCGAATAATTTACGCCATATCATATGGGGCTGAGAGTGTAGATTGGAGTAACTAATTACTATTAAAAAAATAGCTGTGACATACTTTTTAAACATAGAATTGCTCATTTCTTAAGTGTTTCAGAATTAATATTTGGCAGCCGGGTCAGGTGAATTGTATACAATTGATAACGAAGCCGCTGAGGTGGACTTCATTTTTAAAATAAATTTGGATTGCATAAATATATTGATATTTCAAAGAAACCAAAAAGATTCTGATCAAAAAGTTTTATGAAATTTTCCGGTTAGGATAAATAAGCCAATCATCCATTATGAGACCTTTGATTTGCTGACATGAGGAGGCGGGTATTTGAAAATTGGGTGTTATTTTCTCCAAGGTTATTTTAATTAAGTTATATTTGCGACCTTAATTCGGCCCGTAGCTCAGCTGGTAGAGCACGTGACTCTTAATCATGGGGTCGAGGGTTCGATCCCCTCCGGACCGACAGAAAAAAAGGCATCGTAAATGATGCCTTTTTTTCTGTTTATCACAAAGCATCTGGGCTTGCCATCCAAATACGATTGAACTCATTGTCTTTCTGAAAAAATTAATTCTGCGATTCTGCGTACTTTTTAAAATTATTAAGTATGGCCTGCCATCCTCCTTTTTGGAGTTCATAAGGATTTACAGTTTCCATCTCAAATGATTCCAAAACTTTCGTCTCACCACTTAAATCTGAAAATGAAACAGCTACTTTCCTTCCATCGGGTATCGTATATTCGATTTTCTCATTCTTTATAATATTCGTATAAATTCCTTCAAAATCAAAACCGGAATTTCCGTCTTTTGCAGCCATCCTGGTTTTGAATTTACCTTTAATCCACAAATCATTTTCCGCGTATGGCGCATGCCAATCGTCCGAAGCATAATACCATTGGGTGATATGTTTTGGATCAGTCCAATAGTTCCAGACCTTTGATATTGGAACTTTCACTATAGTTTCAACTATAATCGTTTTATTCCTAACCATTTCCATAATCTAAAATGTTTAATTGGTAAACTAAAATGAGAACACTTGAATTAAACCAAAGTTCAATGGGATTTTTAAAGAAGTTGCGACTCATGATTATTCAGGCGCATTGGCAGTACCCG
>JBBRSO010000149.1:0-6775 GCA_038245405.1 Bacteroidales bacterium | reverse complement strand
CCAGCATTTATTACCGGCACTGTAGCGATCTCACTGGCAAACCTTGCACTGCCTTCAATGGGATGCCTCATCACAATGAGGTCGCAATAACTGTTTACCATTCGTATGGTATCGTTCAGCGTTTCACCTTTTGAGACGCTCGAATTTGAAGAATCAGAAAATCCGACAATTTTTCCACCCAGTCTGCTTATCGCACTTTCAAAACTCAATCTTGTCCGGGTAGAAGGTTCAAAAAACAGAGTTGCAATAACCTTTCCCTCAAGTAATTTCCGGATAGGTTCTTTTTCGAATTCTTCGGCGAGATCAAGGATTCGCAGGATTTCTTCTGTCGAAAAGTCATCTATTGATACTAAACTTCTGTCTTTCATGAGGTTGGCGCAATTTATGCACGTGATTGGAATTGTCTCAAATTTAGGCAAGAATTATCTCAACATCGGTTAATGTTAATAATTTATTTAAAACTTTTGAAGAGAAAATTTTCTCATCGTGTTTCAAGAAAATTTAGGGATAAACCTTCAATTCTTGAAAGCCTGTGGATGACCTTTTCCCTGGCCGAAATTCTGAAATTCAGTGTAAGACTGCACTCAAGATTAAACAACTGATCAGACTGACCAAGATTCTCTTCCTTAAGAATTCTCATAACATCATTCATAGAGATGTATGGAAAAGTAATTTTATAATAATCCTGAACCGTTTTCTCTGTCACTTCAGCATTCTCTATTGCTGATGCTGCGGCGGTACGGTAAGCGTTTATTAATCCGCTTACTCCAAGCAATGTTCCTCCAAAATATCTGCTGACAACAATTGCAACATTTGTCAGACCCGATGAATTTATTTGTCCAAGGATAGGCCGGCCCGCCGTTCCTGAAGGTTCCCCGTCATCATTTACCCGCCACACGAGCCTGTCGAAGCCCAGCATGTAAGCATAACAATGATGCCTCGCCTCATGATGGTCTTTCCTCAGTTTATCAACAAGGGGTTTAATATCTTCCTGGTCAGAAAACGGTACCGCGATAGACAGGAACCTGCTTCCTTTCTCTTTATAGATTCCCTTTGCAGGCGATACAATTGTTTTGTAAGTGTCAGAATTCATTACGTGGTAAAATTAATACATTCGTATGGTTTCTGAAATTCGGTTACTGATTTGTTATAAAAAATCCTAAATTTGTCAATATTGAAGTCAGGTATGAGTGTATTATTAGATGAAAAAGATCTTAGTAAGCTGATTGTGATCGGCGACCGGATACTTATTAAACCAAAAATTCCACAGTCAAAGACAAAAAGCGGCTTGCTGCTGCCTCCTGGTGTGAATGAAAATGAAAAGGTTCAGATTGGCTATGTTGTTAAAGTTGGTCCCGGTTATCCTATACCATCGGTGAATGATAATGATGAGCCATGGAAAAATTCCACCGATGAGCCCAAGTATGTTCCGCTTCAACCAAAAGAAGGTGATCAGGCAGTGTATCTTCAGAATAGCGCTATTGAAATAGAATTTTATAAAGAAAAGTATGTTATTGTTCCGCATTCTGCTATCTTGCTTCTCCTGAGAGATACCGGACTCTTTGAATAAATATTAGTTCACATGGAAAATCAGTTTTTAAAAGGAAAAAAAATCCTCGTTGTGGAAGACGACATGGCAAGCAGACTCTATCTTAATAAGATCCTCGAAAAAGCAGAGGTTGTGATCCTGAATGCACGTGACGGGGAAGAAGCAGTTTCCGTTGCTCTGGCAAATGATGTTGATATTGTGTTGATGGACATTCAATTGCCTATAATTGACGGGTTTGCAGCAATGAGTAAAATACGCGAAGTAAAAAAAGATTTAATCATTATTGCACAAACTGCATATGGTTTGCTTGGGGATAAAGAAAGAATACTGAATTCAGGCTTTACGGATTATATTATAAAGCCGATACTTTACCAGGACCTCATTGCGAAGTTAACTTCAAACTTAAACAGGAAGAAATAATTACTATTCCTTATAAAAAGATATTTTCTGAAATTCCTTTTTAAATCTTTCAATCTCCTCAACCCACCTTTCTTTTTCCAGAGCAGGATTTTTTCTGTTCTGCAATGCTTCTCTCATCCCTGAGTCGCCTGACAGGATATCAAATGGCATAAGATTATATTCATATTCATAAGGAGGATCTTTAAATTTCAAAGATTCCGGCGCTGATGTTTCTATTATCGCATCCAGAATTTCAAATGCTGTTCCAACAGGCATATATTTGTGTATATCTGTAATATGTGTCTGCATCCCATAACATAGCTCTCCGCTGTATTTGTGAAAAGTAGGAATAAAGTCGTGAGGCCGGAAAACACATCCTTCCAGATGCCTGCTTTCAAGATTTTTCCTGAGCTCAACAGAATTGATAAACGGTGCGCCAAAAAGCTCGAAAGGGATAGTAGTTCCTCTTCCTTCTGACAGATTTAATGCTTCTGTCAGAACAGCTCCGGGATATACGAGAGCAGTCTGAAGAGTCGGGATGTTGGGTGATGGAAGCACCCAGGGAAGACCTGTATCACTGAATAATGATGACCTGTTCCATTTCTTCAACTTTACAACAGTGAGTAGGCATTCCGGGTAATACCTCTCCTTAATCCATTGTGACATTTCTCCAATTGTCATCCTATGACATAACGGAATTGAAGCGCCGCCAACAAATGTAAAAAAATCACTTTTCAAAACCGGACCGTCAAAAGGGAGCAGACCTACGGGATTTGGTCTGTCGAGCAATACGACCGGCATCCCCGCTTCACTGCAGGCTTCCATCACAAGCTTAACAGTCCATATGTATGTATATAATCTCGCTCCGACATCCTGAAGGTCAATCAGAAATACATCGATATCATTTAGCATTTCCGGTGTTGGTTTCCGATGGTTTCCGTAAAGACTGTAAAGAGGTATATTATAAACAGGATGTCTTTGGCTTTGCCATTCAATCATATTATCCTGTGTCTGTCCGTGAATGCCATGCTGCGGACCGAAGATTGCAGCTAACCTGCAGTCTTTCCTTCTGAAAAAAACTTCAGAAATATGATGATAATCACTCGTTATACTGGAAGCATGACACAAAATTCCGATATTTTTTCCCTTTAGTCCTTCGGGAAAACTGCTTAGGATAGATTCCAAACCCGTTATTACCATTTTGTTTTTTTAGCAAATATATGCTTAACAGAATAAAATGATCAATAACATGATGCAGAATAATTAAAAATGATTATTCTTTCATAAGTTTGAGCCTTAAATTTACCGGAGCAATATTTCAGTTTTAATCAAGAGGATCCAGAATAAATGCTTCGGCCTCAATAAAGAGTTATTATATGAAAACTAGGTTCCTAAGACTTCGGCTGCTTAAACTATTTATTGTTTTAGCACTGGTATCCTGTTCTGTAGCCAGAACAAAAAATCTGACAATAATTGAATCAACCGACATTCACGGTGTAATACTTCCTTATGATTTTATTGAGAAGGAGAATCTGAATTTCTCCATGGCTTCATCTTTTACCTATATTTCAAAGATAAGACAGGAAAAAGATGCTGTGCTTCTTCTGGATAATGGAGACAATCTGCAGGGGCAGCCAGAGGTTTACTATTATAATTTCATTGACACGGTATCTCCTCATTTTTTAGCAGAGGTAATGAATTTTATGGGTTATGATGCCGGTGCCGTTGGCAATCACGATGTGGAGGCAGGCCACAGTGTTTATGACAGGATAATGAAAGAATATAAGTTTCCCATGCTGGCTGCAAACGCAGTTGATGTCAAAACAAAAAAGCCATATTTCAAGCCATACCAGATATTTAAGAAGGATGGGATTAAAATTGCAGTCTTTGGTATGGTTACTCCATCAATACCTAACTGGCTTCCTCCCGAATTATATTCAGGTATTCAGTTTGATGATATGGAAGAAACAGCAAAAAAATGGATGCCTGTTATATTAAATGAAAAACCTGACCTTGTTATAGGTCTGTTTCATTCGGGATGGGACAAAAACGAAGGCGCAGCCGGAAGAACGAATTACAACAATGAAAATGGTTCAGCTGCAGTTGCATATAATGTTCCCGGTTTTGACATTATTTTTAATGGACACGACCACAGATTAGCAAACGAGAAAATTGTGAATACTGCCGGAGATACTGTTTTAATACTCGATGGCGGCAGCAGGTCCGAAAAACTTGCAGAGGCTGATATCTTACTTACCGGAAAAAAGGTTAATGGTAAACCTGAAATGAGAATGAAAGGAAGGCTAATAAATGTTTCCGACTATAAGCCTGATCCTGAGTTTATTTCATTATTCAAGCCACAATCTGAGATCATTGATGCCTATGTTAACCGGGTTATTGGCAACTCATCTGCTGACATCACATCGCGCGATGCATATTTTGGTTCCTGTGCTTTTATAGATATGATTCATTCAATTCAGCTGGAAATTACACATGCAGATATTTCTTTTGCGGCTCCACTGTCATTTGATGTGAAGATAAATAAAGGTACGGTGACTGTAGGTGATATGTTTAAGCTTTACCGGTTTGAAAATATGCTTTATACAATGTCACTATCGGGGGATGAAATTAAAAAATATCTTGAATTTTCTTATTCCATCTGGTTGAATACCATGAAGGGCCCCAATGATTTATTGCTGAAATTAAGAACCGGAAAAGATGGAAAGCTGATACTGACGAACAATAAGGCTTATTTTAAGAATCAATCATACAATTTTGATTCAGCAGCAGGGATTGACTACACCGTTGATGTAAGCAAACCGGAGGGAAACAGAATAACCATCAAAGGATTCACTGGCGGAAAGCCATTTGAATTAAATAAAATGTACAAGGTTGCAGTTAATTCATACAGGGGAAACGGCGGTGGCGGACATTTTACAGAAGGAGCAGGCATACCTAAGGATGAACTTAGGAAGAGGTTGATTTCTTCAACTGACCGCGATTTACGGTATTATATACTTAAATCAATCGAAACAAAAAAAACGATAGATCCTGTTGCTCTCAACAATTGGAGGATAATTCCTGAAAACTGGGTAAAAGCTGCCATGCCTTCTGAATATGCAATGTTATTTGGAAATAAAAGAGACTAGAATATTCAATTGTGGAAGAAAAATCAAAAAAAACGAGTGATAAACTTCCTCTTGTGGAGGAATTTTTTTCACTTCAGGGAGAAGGATTTCAGACTGGGCGGGCAGCTTACTTTATAAGACTTGGAGGATGTGATATCGGGTGCAGTTGGTGTGACTCGCGGTTTTCATGGAATCCCGACATGCATCCGCTTGTAGAAACCAGATCCATTATCGATCACGTAGTTGAATCCGGAGCGAATTCTGTAGTGGTAACCGGTGGTGAACCGTTAATGTGGAACCTTGATTATCTTTGCAATGCCTTAAAAGCCAAAAATATCAGTACTTTTGTAGAAACCTCCGGTGCTTATCCAATGAGTGGAAAATGGGACTGGGTTTGTCTTTCACCCAAAAAAAATATGCCTCCGCTTGTCGGGATGTGTGAGTTTGCCGATGAGCTTAAAGTTATCATACAGGATAGGAGTGATTTTGAGTGGGCAGAAAAATATCATACGTTGGTGAGTGAAGAGTGCAGATTATTTTTGCAGCCCGAGTGGAGCCGGTTTGATACTATTGTTCCTGAAATTGTTCAGTATATAAAGCATAACCCGGAATGGAGGATATCCCTTCAGGTACATAAATATATGCATATTCCCTGATTGAGTTATGAAGCTTAAATTACCGATACTCATTTTAATTTTCTTCTGGATAGAAGTTCTATTCTGTTCGGCGCAGAGTCTCCACACATCTTCAGAGAAAGCACTAAAAAAGTATAATGAAGGTATTACTGCTTATGATTATGTTGAACTGAGCAAGGCTGAAGCCTTTTTCAGGGAGGCTATTTCTATCGATAAGCACTTTTATGAAGCATACATAATGCTGGGCGAATTAATGATGAAACAAAACAGGTATGCCGAAGCATCATCTAATTACAGAGCCGCGGTGAGGATTGATTCTCTTTTCTTTAAGCCTGTGTTTTTTAATCTGGCCAATGCAGAATTGATGACAGGCGATTATTACCTTGCCCAAACTCATTATAATGTTTATCAATCTCTTCCCGGGATGTCTGCAATCAACAAGGCTAAAGCTGCAAATTCTCTCAAGAATTGCGAGTTTGCATTGCTCGCAATGAAAAAGCCGATACCATTCAATCCTGTAAGTATAGGAAGCGGGGTAAATACAAAAGATGATGAGTATTGGCCGGCAATTACTGCTGATGGACAGACATTAATGTTCACCAGGCAGATTAATAAGTCAAACAACACGGGTTTCAGAGGTATCGTGCAGGAAGATTTTTATATAAGCCATTACTCAGACAAAGTATGGCAGCAGGCTTATAATGCGGGCGCACCTTTAAATTCAATGCAAAATGAAGGAGCGCAAACCCTTTCCTCTGATGGCAGTTATATGTTTTTTACCGGATGCAACCGGCCCGGTGGTTTTGGAGCATGCGACATCTACTTCTCTGCTTATAATAGTGACAAATGGTCTGAACCAGCAAATATAGGTGGACCAGTAAATACCAATAAATGGGAGTCACAGCCATCTGTGAGTGCTGATGGAAAGTTGCTTTATTTCTCAAGCAGCAGACCCGGTGGATTTGGAGGGAAGGATATCTGGTTCAGTATATTGAATAGTAAAAATCAATGGTCAGAACCAGCCAATATGGGAGCCACAATAAACACGGATGGAGATGAAATGT
>JBBRSO010000148.1:0-6809 GCA_038245405.1 Bacteroidales bacterium | reverse complement strand
TGCTAAAAGCTGACCCCCTTCCGCACCAAAATTGGTATTTGACAGATAATTCATCAGACAGGTAATACCTTTCGACTTAAAAAATCCTCTGGATTGAATCAGGAACTGACGCACGCTTTCTTCCGACATTGTAGCAGATTGTAAACTGGAAACAGAGTCAACTACCACTCTTTTTACACCGTTTTTGTTTACTGTGTTAACTATATCATTAAGTAATTTGTCGTTTGATATATCAATCAGGGAATAAGAAATAAACGATAATTGTCCTTCTTTCTCATAGCCAGTTCGCTGGCTACAGTAGAACCAACAACATACAGTTTTAAGATATATTTACGTTGCATAATTCATCTTTTATTTATTTTATAGAACCGCTGAAGGTAAGGTCTTGCATCTGCAAAATAGTTACAAACTTAAATATATGAGTTACATCATTCACGCATATAAATTTGAACATTGTCATAATTAGCCAGGGAAACAATCTGGGTGCTGTAACAATACTTTATAAATATACAGGAGAGTTTCTGACAACCCTATACCTTATTCGCGATAATATAGGTTATTACTGAAATGGAAGCTGCTAATACAGTGCCCCATATCAAATCAACTACAGTTACTAATAATGGCCAGTCTTTAATTGTTGCAAGATTTGTTAAATCATAAGTGGAATAAGTTATAAGTCCAAATAATGCTCCAAACAATAATGCATGAATCCATGAATGCTTATCAACAGCAGGTGCAATTACAAATGTTACAAGACCAACTATAAAAAGCAGGTAGAATATAATAGCAGCAAGCCAGTTTACATCCGGTCTCATCAAGAACCCAATTTGTTTTTGATAGAAGTTTTTTGCTACAAGTGCGAGCCATATCATGTCAATTGCAAAGAAGACCGGTAAGGCAATTAGAAAAAGTTTTATAAACATAACCTGTATTTAAGATTTAACCTTTCCTAAAATTAATCAAATTTCTGCAATTCCAATGTATTGATTATTCCAGGATGTTTAATTCATCCTGAAAAAATTTATTGCATCAGGATAAGATTACCGGTTAACACCATAATAATCATGAAGAATTCCCGTATCAAGCTTTTAGTTTTTGAGAAGGCAGGGAATAATCTTGAGTATTATACACACGCTAATAAATATTTACTACTTTGGAGATTATTAATATTTTTAGTCTGCATTAAGTTAAATCCGCGTAAATGAAATCATTTTTAAAGATCCACTCATTAACAATCGTTATGGTTGTTTTTCTTTTTAGTAATTCAGTAAGATCAGCAAATTGTCAGCCGTCTAAGCCAATTCATTACAAAGGTTTTCCACAAACAAAAGTATGGCTCGACGATGCAGGCAATCAAATAAACGCGCAAGGCGGTGGGTTCTTATATCACGATGGTACATATGTTCTGGGACGTGATTTTGAAACAGGTCAACAGGCAAGGGATATGAACGTCTTTTTGGATGACGACGGAACAGCATACCACATTTATTCATCTGAAAACAACAGCACATTACATATTTCGAAACTTACCGATGACTACCTCGACCATAGCGGTGAATATGCACGCGCTTTTGAGAACCGTTGGATGGAAGGCCCGGCTATGACAAAAAGAAATGGGAAATATTATCTTATTGCTTCTGATTGTACCGGTTACGATCCAAATGCAGCCCGATCGGCCAGTGTGTGGAACCCACAGGAAATTTAACAGTGGTACAAGAATACTGTTCAAGTCTTTTCCGGAGGGATCAGGCATTATATTATAACTCAACTCTACACTACTAACGGAATACTTATGAAAATTAAATTAATACCGGTTTTTATCCTATTAACAAGCTTGTCTTTTGGTCAGACATCGCTTACCATTCAATTAATGCCCGGCGAAAGGATTTGGTCTGGCTCTGTAAAGCAGGGTGATAAAATGCCGTTTGATGCTGGTTATAAATTCGACTTTTATGCCAATAATGAATACAATCAAATTCAGCCTTTATTATTGGGTAACAAAGGGCTTTGGGTTTGGAGTGAGGAGCCATTCGCCTTCGAAGTTCAGATCGACCGGGTGTTGATTACCAATAACCTGGGTGAAATAAAACATGGCCGGTCGGGTCAAACTCTGGCAGACGCCCGTAGCTTTGCCTCTTCAAGATTTTTCCCACCTTCGGGTAAGATGCCCGATGAGTTGCTTTTTAAAAAGCCACAATACAACACCTGGATTGAATTAACCTATAATCAGAACCAGACAGATATTATGAAATATGCGCAAGCTATTCTCGATAATGGTTTTGAACCGGGAGTATTTATGATAGATGATACCTGGCAGGAAGATTATGGCAAATGGAATTTTCATCCCGGACGTTTCCCAAATCCCAGAGAAATGATCGAACAGCTGCACACCATGGGTTTCAAGGTAATGCTTTGGATGTGCCCATTTGTAAGTGGTGATCAGCCTCTGATTGTGCGTGAATTGATGAAAGAGAAAGCATTTCTAATGCAAAAGAAACAGCCCAATGACACCTGGGAAACGGCTGACACCCCCGCTTCCATAAGATGGTGGAATGGTTATTCTTTATTACTCGACTTCACTAATCATGCTGCAGTTAACTGGTTCAACAGTGAACTCAACCGCCTTGTAAACGATTATGGAATTGATGGTTTTAAACTCGATGCCGGCGACATGGATTTTTATCCGGCCGATGCATTAAGCAAAGAACCAGCTACACCTAACAGCCAATGCGAATTGTATGCACAGTTTGGTTTACATTATCCATTGAACGAGTACCGTGCATGTTGGAAAATGGCCGGATTACCACTGGCTCAACGCTTACACGACAAGCTTCACCTTTGGAGTGATGTACAAAAGCTTATTCCACAAATGCTCACCGAAGGTTTAATCGGTTATACCTTTTCGTGCCCCGATATGATTGGCGGTGGAGATTGGACCAGCTTTATTGGAAACGATAAGCTCGATCAGGAGCTGGTGGTTCGTTCTGCGCAAGTTCATGCACTTATGCCCATGATGCAATTTTCGGTTGCCCCATGGCGGATTCTCGACAAAAAACATCTCGATGCTGTGAAAAATGCAGTAGCTATTCGATCTAAATTTACCCCACTTATTCTTGAACTTGCACAGCAATCGGCTAAAACAGGCAAACCAATCGTTAATTATATGGAATACAGTTTTCCCGGAATGGGGTATGAAAACATTATGGATCAGTTCATGTTGGGCGATGATCTGTTGGTAGCACCGGTTGTTGAAAAAGGAAAAACACAGCGAAGCGTAATCCTACCCAAAGGGAGATGGATAGCCGACGATGGGAAAACCTACAGAGGCGGAAAAAGCTATGTAATTGAGGCGCCGCTTAACCGGATCCCTTATTTTGTTCTACAGAAATAAATGGAATTATAAATACTAACAAAAATCAACATGTTTTATAAAAATATCAGATCATTGATAACAATCGCTTGTCTGGGATTGTGCTTTTATTCCTGCAAAAATCCAGAAACGCAAGTAAAAACGGAGAGCAACTTTGGATCCTGGGCACAGACTCCACCCATGGGCTGGAACAGTTACAATTGCTTTGGGGGTAATGTAACAGAAGCCGAGGTAAAAACCAATGCCGATTACATGGCTGAAAAGCTTAAACAACATGGTTGGGAATACATTGTAGTCGACTTTTTATGGTATTGCGACGATCAGAATTCAGCTGAGAAATTTGCCAATCGTCGTCCTGCTCAGCACATCGACGAGTTCGGTCGTTTAATTCCTTCGGTTAAGCTTCATCCTTCATCGGAAGGCGGGAAAGGTTTTAAGCCACTGGCGGATTACGTTCATTCAAAAGGCCTCAAATTCGGCATACACATCATGCGCGGAATTCCGCGTCAGGCTATTTCAGCAAATACACCAATAAAAAACTCAACTTCAACAGCAGGTGAGGTGGCCAATTTGAATGATACTTGTGTTTGGTACGGCGGTTTAACTGGTTTGAACATGACCAAACCGGGAGCTCAGGAATACTACAATTCGCTGTTCGAAATGTATGCCGAATGGGGCGTTGACTTTATCAAAGTAGATGATATCTCGTTCCCTTACCATGCCGACGAGATTGAAGCTGTGCACAAAGCCATTGTTCATTGCAGTCGGCCTATTGTGTTAAGCCTTTCTCCTGGTCCGGCCTTCATCGGAAACCCAAAACACTTGCGCGAAAATGCCAACATGTGGCGCATTTCGGGCGATTTCTGGGACAGTTGGCCGGCTCTGAAACGTCAGCTCGAACTTTGTCGTGAATGGGCGCCAATGGTTACTGAAGGCCATTGGCCCGATGCCGACATGCTTCCGTTGGGTAAGCTGAATATCCGTACTGAGCTGAAATATCATCCGGAAAGAACCACCAACTTTACCAGGGACGAGCAATATTTCCTGATGACTTTGTGGTCGATTTTCCGCTCGCCGCTTATGTTTGGCGGCAATTTGCCCGATACTGACGAGTTTACACTTTCTCTTGTCACCAACGAAGAGATTATTCGGGTGAACCAGAAAACAATCAATAACCGGGAAATCAGCTTTAAAGACGGTATCAGTATCTGGACCGCAGACGACAATGAAAACCCTGTGAAATATTTAGCCATATTGAATGTAAACGACACTATGCAAACAGTCATATTACCATTTGGGAAAGCTGGAATTTCAGATAATGCAACTATCAGAAACCTATGGACCAACACTGAGGTCATTCATTCTGAAAAGGAGTTTAAAATAACCATTCCTGCACATGGTTCTGTTTTACTCTCATTAAAATGACGATGCAATGAAAAAATTATTTTTTCTGACAGTTTACTTTTGTATAGTGAATTGGTCTGTTGATGCCATGATTTTCCCGGTTAAACTAAGGTGTGAGTACATGGAAAACCCACAGGTTGTTGATATAACCAATCCTCGTCTTTCCTGGATTAACCTTGCTGATAAAGACGAGCGCAATCAGTTTCAGACTGCATGGGAAATAAGGGTGGCAGGGACTAAAGAGAAACTACTGAGCGGACAGGCTGATTTATGGAATAGTGGGAAAGTAGTTTCTGATCAATCAACAAACAGAGTCTATCAAGGTAAAAAATTGATCTCCCGGCAGGATTGTTGGTGGCAAGTCAGGACCTGGGATAAAGATGGAATCATATCGCAGTGGAGCGAACCTTCTTTCTGGAGTATGGGGATACTTAATCCTGAAGAATGGAAGGCCAAATGGATTGGCGCTCCATGGCAGGGTGAAGAAGCTCTGCCAAAACCTTCGAGACAACAGCCGGAACAAGATGCTGACCCGGTTGCATTACCGCCTCCGGCACCTCTCTTGCGGAAGTCATTTAAGATTATTAAGGATGTCGCTTCCGCCCGTGCTTATGTAACCGGGCTGGGCTATTTTGAATTATATGTAAACGGTGATAAAGTTAGTAAGGATGTCCTGGTGCCTAATGTCACAGCTTATGGAAAACGTCCGGGGCTGGAGAATAATTATATATCCGTGCCCGACAACTTCAGGGAATACAGGGTTATGTATTTGTCTTATGATATAACTTCCATGTTGAAAAAAGGGGAAAACGCAGTAGGAGCCCTCCTTGGTAATGGCTTTTATAATGCCCCGATAAATTGGACACAATCCTACGGCTCTCCCCGCTTTTTAGGCCAGATTTATGTTAAATATACCGATGGTACAGAAGAGGTAATAACCAGCGATGGAAGCTGGAAAGCATCAAAAAGCCCGATTGTTATGGACCTTGTATTTGACGGTGAACATTATGATGCCCGATTGGAACAGCCGGGTTGGAGTAGTCCGGGTTTTGATGATTCAAAATGGGAACAGGCTGCTTTAAGAAAGACGCCGGAGGGCAAAATGAAAGCACATATGTCACCAACCGACAGGGTGATGGAGGAATTAAAGCCTGTAACTATCATTAAAAACCGGGATGGTAAATTCTATGTTGACTTTGGAGAAGAAATTTCAGGATGGATCAGGATAAAAAATGTTAAGGGTAAAGCAGGACAAGTCATTGATTTTGATTACATATGTGAATCTCCCGTTGGAAAAAACTCATATACTTTAAAGGGAGGTGATCCTGAATCATATGCTGCACGTTTTACATGGTTTGTTTTCAGACAGGTTATTGTCAGCAACTGGCCCGGTGATCTTAGTGCCGATCAGATCACAGCTGAGGCAGTGTATTCAAATGTAGCGACAACCGGAAAGTTTGAAACGTCAAATACTTTATTCAATAATATTAATAAAATATGGTGGCGCAGTCAGACCGATAACATGCATGGCGGCTATGCCAGTGATTGTCCCCACCGCGAACGCGCACCCTATACAGGTGACGGGCAGGTGGGATGTGTTACGGTAATGCACAATTTTGATGCTCCGGCCTTTTATACCAAATGGATCCAGGATATCTTTGGCGCTCAAATCGTCAAAACAGGATATGTACCCAATGGGGCGCCCTGGCAACCGGGATGCGGTGGAGGAGTAGCCTGGGGAGCTGCTATTAGTATCATGCCATGGGAATTTTATATGCATTATGGCGATCAGGATATGTTGAAGAATAACTACGAAGGCATGAAGGGATATATCAGATATATGCTCACCTGGACAAATAATGCCGGTATTATGTTCTCTCAGGCACCTGATACGGCAAAACCAAACGTGTGGATGAACCTGGGGGACTGGTGCTCTCCCGGCAAATTGCCGCCAAATGATATGGTACATACTTTTTATCTGTGGAGATGTTCGGATATTACTTCAAAAACAGCGCAGGTCCTTGGTTATACTTCT
>JBBRSO010000147.1:0-6954 GCA_038245405.1 Bacteroidales bacterium | reverse complement strand
TAATGGTTCTGGCTCTAAATATTTTGTAGCTGATTTTTATTGTGATCTTAAAAAAACAGTTCCTGAGCTCGATGGACCAATTCATCAAGCCAGTGTGGAGTACGATCAATACAGAGAATCGGAAATGTTGAATCTGGGACTTCATATTTTAAGAATTAATAATGAAGAGCTTCTAGATATTCCAGCTGTTTTGACAAAAATAAAAACACAGCAACTTGCCCCCTCTTTACGAAGTAGAGAGGGGGTTGGGGGTGAGTATAAAAAAAGCTAAGAGGAAAAGATGTGTATTAAGCGTAGTCCTTCGAAAGTAGGGGGAATTTAATTTACATAGCATACTTATTATCAGACATATAACTGGCCTTAGCTTGACGGCTATGCACTAAATCCCCCAAGCGGGATTTTGAGTTTTGTCATGCAATTAAATTTGAGTTTTTCCCTGATATTAATTGGTGAAAACGAATCCAAATCATCTTGACGAACCTTAAGTCCCCCTTGGGGGATTTAGGGGTGTAAGCTGGGGAGGATTGGGGGTTTTTTGGGAAGGTTATTGCATATAAAAAGCGTAGTCTGAAGACTACGCCCCGTGGTGAATTCTATTCACCGCTTATCTTAATATTTAGAATTCAGATAATTTATCAGGAAGTTGCTTTTTTGAGAGTCCTGGTATAATTAACTATATTCCAGATCTCAGCATCTGTAATTTTCCCCTCGTACTTCGGCATATCGCCATGGCCGTTTTTAGTTTTGTAAAATATTTCTCCGTCGGTCTGATTCTGAAATTCCGCCTTCGAAAAATCACCTGGGAAGGTCTTTATTGACCGGGCTTTTACACCATCGCCCAAGCCGGCTTTTCCATGGCATGAAGCACAATTCTTAGTAAAAAGTGCTAATCCTGCTTTAGTACTGACATCACTTTTTGCCACCGGGTTCTTCATATTCTTGAAATTATCAGGAACTACCCATGGTTTAGGCTGGGCTGCAAGGGTGGCACTGATTAGCAAAAGTGCACTTCCGAGAAAAAAGAATTTCATTGTTCTCATAATTCTGGATTTTAATTTATTTTAGTTCATCAATAATCGTGCAAGAAATGTAAAGTGAAAACTTATTTCTTAAATGATCTCATATAGTTGACCATGTTCCACATGTCACCATCTGACAATTTACCTTCATATTTTGGCATTTCACCTCTGCCGAATTTAGTTTTATAGAACAGATCGCCATCACTCTCTTTCTGGAAAGCCTCTTTTGAAAAGTCTCCCGGAAATTCTTTGAGAGCTCTTGCCTTTACGCCATCACCCAAACCTGTTTTACCATGACATGAAGCGCAGCTTTTTGTATAAAGAACCTGTCCTGCTTTTGCACTGACATCTCCCATAGCAACCGGGTTTTTCATCGTTTTGAAATCAGCCGGAACGACCCAAGGTTTAGGTTGGGCATTCAACGACATACTCATCATCATAACAACTAGCCCGATAAAAATCAATTTTAATCTTTTCATAGTACAAGAATTTAAATTATTACTAAACAAATATTGCAGTTTAATTACATAGATTAATCTATCTCATCATCTTCTGAAGAATGATAGCCTGTTATCATGCCCCTGAAAAGTGAAGTAGGCTTATGCCCCAGGGTACATGTATAGATATGAATTATCATGAATACAGTCAGAAGAAAACCCATGGATATATGTAAGATGTCGGTTAATATTAAGCCACTGATCCCGAAAAATGATTTGACAGTTATCTCGGGTATCAATAATCCAATGCCTGATATTATAAGCAAAGGCACTGCAACATACAGTGCAAGTACATATGTTATCTTCTGGAGAGGATTAAACTTCCGTTCAATTGTTACCGGAAATGGATGCTTTTCACCTCTAAACATACCACCTGCATAAAATTTAAACTGTGTCATCAGATTGGAGAAAAAATTCTTCTCACCAATCCTGTAATATTTCCCATTATTTGTAAGGATGTTACCAATAACAAAAAATATATAATTAAAAATAAGGACAAATGCTGCAAAATTGTGCCATTTCACTGCTTTTGCGAATCCGACAACATACGCTGCATTAGCTTTATCGGTATACTGCATACTTAAACCGGTAACAATAAGAATCAGAAATAAAGTGGCATTTAAAACGTGCCATATTCTTATCCATTTGGGGTACAGATACATTGCTCTCCTTATTTATTTTTTCTTCTACTTCTTATTCTTAACACAATGTGAACTCCCACTACAGCGATCACAACAGCAAATATAATCAAACTTAATATGTTCAGGTATTCGTTTCTGTTAGCCCCGATAACATAAGATGAGTTTAAAATTATACCGTTAAAAAATCCATCCCGGCGTTGTTCTTTCGATTCAAACTTATACAGAGAGGCCATTAATATTGAGTTTTGAGAATGGCATTCATTACAGTGTCTTACTGCTTGTTCTTTTGGCATAATTTGATGGGCTACAGGAATATTTCCGTTAAATTTTGCGTGACATTCAATACATCTTACATTTGCAAAATGTGATTTCTGGTTTGGGAGCCAATCATGCTTTTGTATAATATCTATCTCTTCTTTTTCGCTTAAAAGCTGAAACCTGCTGTAATCAGAATGGCAATTAAGACATATCGAATTGTCGTATGCAATTGTTGCTTTCAGGTTAGTAGCATTACGAACGCTGATCTTGTAAGTATGAGGGTTGTGACATTTCCAGCAGGTAAATCCTTCTCCTTCCATCTTGAAATGTGTGCTCTGCCGATACTCGCTGTCTATTTCTTCAAAATGGTATTTGGCAAACTTCTCATCACCGCCATGGCAGTCAATGCAATTAAATTTTTGCTCCATCCGCAACTCTCCTGAATGCGGAAATTTTGTATAATCCTCTGAATGACAGTCGGTGCAACTGAAACTCCTGTGGTTCGATGAATAAAAGTCAGTTCTGTGTATTATTCTTTCGGAACACATATTTTCTTTTATCTGTCTTCCCATTGTAGCATTGGCATATTCGTATTTCTCCTGTCCATGACATTCGAAACAACGATTATTAAGCGAATCAAAGGGTGAAACAAATACTGAAGAATCCTTCAATATCACATCTGTGGATTTACTCCAGGGATTACCATTTACGGGAAAAAAAGTTAACCAGAATATCGCTGAAAGAAATGTTAATCTGAAAATCAATAATTTCATGTCTGATTACCAGATTGGATTAAAACCTTACAGTAATATTAAAACCTATAAGGTACTCTCCTTTTGTAAAATCGTTTGTATTAAAAAGAAGATTCCTCTGATTAATAATCTGATTATAGTTTGCAGCAAATATCTCGAAGGAATGTGTTGCTGTGCTTATTTCCCAACCGAGTGAAAGATTTGGTTTAGGTTGTACATCAATATCCTGCTTTGTGAGTAGCTGGTCATATTCCAGTAAAAGTGAATGCGCACCGAATAAACTCACCCTTGCTCCTGCTGATAATCCCAGGTTCAGGTTCTTATAGCCGGTACTGTCGCTAAACTGAGGAACTGAATTAAAATATGTGAGTGAGGGAGCAACCTGCAATGAAACTTTCTCGCCGAATTTCCTGGCGAGGATAAGTTGGGTAAAATATGATAACCTGTGTATTTTTTTGTAACTGGCTGGAGGCCCGAACTGATCACTTGTACGCAAATCGGCAACCATGTTTCCATAATATGAAAGGGATACAGGCATGGTGTTATCTTCGTTTTGCTGCAGGATCAGATATTTCCACTCAAGATCCTGAAGTTTGTAGTCCTTTGTAGTTCCGATTCCTATCATAAGTCTGTCGGTGATACCGTAGTTCAGTCCCATGCGGGTATTCGCAGAACCATAAATACCAAAAAGATTATGATAATTCTCTATAACACTGAAACGGTGTTGTATTTCTAGTTCCAGTCCCCCTTTGTAAGGAGTAGCAACTGTTTGGTTATCTATGAGGATTGAGGTTCCAAAAATAAAACGAACAGGTTTTGATTTTTCCTGAGTCTGTGTTGCTTCCTGCGCATATAAGGAACAAAGGAATAATGACAAACTTAAAACGAAAAGAAACTTTTTCATAATTGCAGATTTTATCAGGTTTGATTATTTTTTAGTTGTTGAGCGCCCCTTGTGATATCCAGTAAAGAACTTTAAGCTTCTCGGTTGCGGATGATCTGGGAGCGTGACTTGAACTCAGCATTTTTTTATAGAGCCTGCTGTCAGCGGCTGGTGTTTTTACAAAGCCTCCTTTTGTGAGAGCAAGGTAAGATTTACCATTACTCAGATCAGGTGATTGCCTTCCGTTATGGCATTCGATACAATTTGCACTGAATATTGGCTGGATATCTGTACTTAAGTGCCATGTAGCATTAGGATCAACAGCAGGAGGTTCATATGAATATTTCTCGCATGAAGAAATTCCTCCCATCAACGCAGCAAGAATAAATAGGCTTAAAATATGTCTGATTCGATTCAATTTCTGATTCATATTTTATTTATTGTTAAATGATTCACAAAGATATCTGATTATCCTGATTTTTAGTTTTTTATAACATATAAAATTAGCACTTACGAATGCTCTTTAGCAGGTAAAAAATTGATTTTTATCACTCTTTCCAGTGATATTTATTTAATGATCTGAATGTCAAAAATCGGATCGATTTTTTGAGAATGATCTCACTGAAATGTCATTGAAGAAGCTTCTATGATGATCTTTTTAACCCAACTTACAGCCTAAGGCGCTCAAACTGGCTTGTATCGGGGGGTTCACTTTTTTTGAGTTCGTTTTCGGGTAACACGGATTTTCTGATGAACGGGTAGTGCTTGTAACCTAGGGCATCATAAATTTCCTTGGCATGTTGCTCTGGTTTGGAACATTTTCTGATGTATAATTTTCGGCCCTGTTTGTCGAGCATGGTTACTGTTACAGCCTTTTGAGTATTCATGATCCGTATCAGGTTAGACCAGTCGTGATGAATGTTCCTGGCCTTTAATTGATGGCGTATGGTGTTAACTATTTGGTATGCCAGCACGGCAAGATTAAGGTGAGCCATGGTGTTTTCATCTGTTTGATGAAATACCGGCCTCATCTGCAAGTCTGCTTTCAGGGTGCGGAATGATGACTCAATCTCGCGAATGGTGTTGTAAATCATCCAGAAAGTTTTCTCGCCAATGTCAGTCAGGGAAGTCCTCAGGAAATAAACACCCTCTTCCTTGCGTGTAGCGGGAGTCACTTTTTTCCAGGTAAGGTTGGTGGCTATGCCCCCATTGCTTTCAACTTCTATTTGGTAATAACGGTGAGCCGTTGGATATTTCTCTTTCAATCGACCGATGCGTTCCCATACCTTTTCCAGCTTCTTGGTTCCACCTTTACTTTGTATACCCAACAAGATTTGACCAATTCCCTGTTCAAAATGCGTGGTGAAGTTTTCATTCATCGAGGCTTCCTTGTGAGCCTTGCTTTCACTTCTCACGTAAAGCAGGGTATCTTCAACCCCTTCTTGCTTTACCAGCAGCATCTCGATGGAGCTCTTGCGTTTATCGGTTATAACTACCGGTTTCCCATCTTGCTTGACTGCCTGATAATCTTTTAAGCGAGAACGAGATACACAAAGATAATCGTATCCTCTGGTGCGAAGCATGGACAGGTTATCCCGGGTCGCTATCCCGGCATCCATCACGATCAACGGGTGTTGACCCGCTTGTGTGCAATGGCTCAGCCCGGCTATGGTGGTCTCCAATGTTTCCGGGTCGGATATGTTGCCCCGGTAAATCTTACTGTGTTTTACAAAACCTTCCACGTTGACTACCAAGGCAAGGGTGATGAGTCGTGCATCAGAACGCTTTTCCTTGCTTCGGCCAAACATGGCCAGCTGGCTGCCCAGTTTCCTTCCTTCAAAATAGGTATTGGTCAAATCGTACAGGATAATCCTGTCCTGAAGCTCAAACAACTCACTGGTTCTATACGACAACCATGTTTCTATCTTGTCTTTATGCTGATTGTACAGGCGGCTTATCTTGTATAATTGATGATAGTTCACATCTTTGACATTGATGTCCAAGAGTTCGCACACCGCGCTGTTGTCTTGCATCCATTGAGCCGTGCCATGTTCAGACGCCGGAAAAACTGCCCGGCTTATCAAATGGGCCAATGCAAGGGGGACGTCAGAAAGATCAAAACCACATTCCATCAGGCATCGCTCCATGTCCAGTTGCCGCAGCGCCTGAAGGCACATCCACTCGCTTCCTGTCTCCCTGGCATTCTCCAACTCAAGGCTATTGATATCAACCTGATGAAGGTTGGATTGAACTTGTGCAGGCGAAGGGAAAGGCCTGTCCATCAGCTTCTTATTTACTATTTCATTGTAAAAGTTATGGGCAAGTTTCTCAACCACAGTGTCTTCGCTATCGAAGATAGACGGAATGCCTTTTACCAGTTGTTCTATCCTATCTGCCAGAAGCTTGAATTGACGGGGCTCTGTAAGCTCATCAAGAGCGCCTAGCTGCAAGATGGTGCGATGGCGTACCGATTCACCTAACCGGTAACTTTCGCACAAACGGTAGTAGTGGTATACTTTACCGGTATTCTTGTCCTTCTTGGGTATGATCTTGATAAACACGCGCTAAAGATACAACATTGCAAAAGAACATGCAAATCGTTTTCGGGGACTACAAAGTACTTTTGAAATTAATAGCATTGATAATCAGGGATATAGTAATTTAGAATGAAAATAAATTATACACCAAAATGCTATCATTCTGAAATTGTGATAGTTGTAAATTAAACTTTTTTTAGCAAGTGGTCAACCCCTGCAAGTTGGGAGAAAATATTTTCGATTTTTTCATTTGAATTATTTTTTTAATAAATTTATTGATATAAAGCAACCCTGTTAACCTTTTGTAACAGGGTTGCTTTTCAACATTCTCTTTAGGCAAGCTAAAACTTAATTAGAAATTCTATAT
>JBBRSO010000146.1:0-6957 GCA_038245405.1 Bacteroidales bacterium | reverse complement strand
TATAGTCCAGATACAGAACAAGGTTCCCGGTAAAGTATTTATATTCCCAATTTATGTGGTTCATGTTATCCTTTTGCAGATTTAATTTTAAATCTTTTGTGAATATTCAAGCAGATAAATTGAAACAGAAACTAAGTTAATAAGAGAATGTATAATAATACACATAAGAAGACCTTTCTTATAATACATACGAATAAACGACAATAAAAATCCTAATATTAATTGAGGTAGAATCAAGATTGGTATAATTAGATATTGCGAATTTTCAAAATATGTATAATTACTGAGATGAACCAACCCGAATAATATTGAAGAAAAATAAAAAATGAACTTGAAATTATTAGTCCAAAACGACTTTAAAATCTGATTATATGTGTTTGATAAACTAATTAAAGGAAGGAAAATCAATATAAAGAATATTATTGCTACTATATGACCTGCAAGTTTTTGGATTATAAGTGCAATTAATATTGAAATAGAAAGAGAAAGATTGATTGGTTTAAAAATAAGTGGAAGTCTGAATATTGTTTCCTCCATTATTGGCGCAAAAAAAGCAACTGTAATCAAATAAAAACAAATATGCTTTTTGTATGAGTCTGAAATAACAAGAGAATTGTCGACTGGTAAAGTAAGAACAGCTTTTAGAATAGTAAGATTCAGAGAATTAATCAGACCTACTATAAGAAGCAATAATAAATAGATTTTAATGCTGGTTCGTAAGATATGAGTGCTTTTCCTTTCAAGAGAAATGTATTTTGGATCCTTTATAAAATAGATAAACTCTAGAGGACTAAACATCACTAAATCAATATTAAAAACACACATTGATTATTAAATTGAATCAATGTGCGTTTTATTTATACGTAGCTATAGAAGTGATACTAATCTCCAGATACCAGTCAGTGTAAGAAAATTCTTTATGCTCTTTCCAACAATTTCACCAGCAGAATATCCGAAATCATAAGCTTGTTGACAAACCCCACCGTTGATTTGTGTCAACTCATTCAGGGTTAATTCAGAAATATTCAAATTTCTCATAGTTATGAAGTTTAATTAGGAAAATAATGAATGAAAAAGTCCTTTAAAAAATCCAGCAATAAAGTCTCCACCTGAGTCCGGTATTGCGGGACCAAGACCACCAATATAATTAGTGGTAGCAGGGCATCCACCATTGATTTCAATTAACTCATCTTTTCTTAAATCTTTCATAATTTAAAAGTATTAATTTACAAATTCAATAAAGAATTACCAACTATTTCTTTATTTATCTTTCCCCCTTTCTTTCACATGCCGGGGGCTTTAGCATGGTAATATTACACTACTAAGGTCGGTAGGCAGCGTACGGAAAAAAAGGATTTTGAAAAAAAACATTGCACCACCTGAATTTTCTTTTTGTTCATTGTATGTCAATGGTTTAAGAGAGCACGTAATAGCAATATCATAAGGCTGCTGATAAAAAAACGTGCGGGCAGACTTTGAATAAACAATAGGAGCACCACGTGACCTTAACTCATCAATTAACTCATAGAGACTGGTTCGGCTAACTCCCAGCTGATCTGCAAACTCCTGAGGAGTCCCTGTCTTCCGCCTCGAGACAAGCTTATGCATTGTACTTATACGATCGAGATATTCAAAGACTTTCATTTTAAATAAATTTTATGTTAATATCTTCTCACTAATATCATTAGTCTGATGTAACCACATATTACGAAATGGTCCGTCAGCCCTGGACAATTCATAAAGTGAACCATCCTGAACGACCTGCCCTTTGTCAAGCATTATCACTCTGTCTGCCATTTTAATTGTTGAAAGCCTGTGTGCAATCACTACGACTGTCTTTGATTGATTTCGAAGGAATTTTAGTGTATTCTGTACAAAACTTTCTGCAATAGAATCCAAAGAAGATGTTGCCTCATCGAGGATCAGTATCTCCGGGTTTCTGTAAAGAGCTCTGGCAATTGCAATTCTCTGCTGCTGTCCGCCAGATAATGTGGCACCATTCTCCCCAAGATATGTATTGAATCCATGTGGCAATTGCTCTATAAATTTTGTCATCCCAAGATGATCGCAGATCTCAACAATACGATTCATGTCAGGATAAAAATCACCTACAGCAATGTTATCAACCACATTGCCAGAAAAAAGATCAATTTTTTGCGGGACAACAGATACCACTTTACGCAAAGAGCTGTTCTTCAGATGCGACAGGTCGTAACGGCCAATACGGATGTGGCCCGACTGCAGGGGATAGAGGTTCTGCAACAATGAGATGAGTGTGGATTTGCCAGAGCCGCTCTCTCCAACAATGGCTGTTATCTCCCCTTTTTTTATTTTCAGATTTAATGATTCAAAAACATCAACCCTTGTTCCATATCTGAATTTAACATTCTCGAAATATATATCATCGACCATCTCCGGGCTGAATACTATTTTATTCGACTCATCCTCTACCTCCAAATCAAAAATCTCAAATAACCTGTCAGCAGCTATTCTGGCATCCTGAAGGTTGCGGTTAAAGCCTATCAATGAAGTAACCGGTCCCGTAAAATATCCTACAATTGAATAAAAAGATAAAAGTTCACCGGGAGTTACCTGTGTATCAATTGCATAACCAGCACCAGCCCATAATACAAGAAGAGTAATAAGCTGCGATATCAAACTGGTTGAGTTTGAGGTAAATAAATTATTTAAGCCCGATTTATATATAATATCCAGAAGGCTCACGAAACGGGTTTCAGTTTTCAGATTTGAAAAGTCCTCGAGACCAAATCTTTTTATGGTGCCTGCAGAATTAAGTGATTCTACCAATTGGGCTTCCAGATCTGCTGCCCTCTCCATGACTTTTCGCTGAACTTTTTTATTTAGCTTATTGGATATGATATATATCAGAATATAAAACGGTATAACCACAAGCATAATAACAGCAAGTTTCCAGAAAAATGTAAACATCAGGATGAATGAAACAATAAGAATAAAGATATTCAGTACAAAGTTTATAGAAACTTCATTGACAAATACCCGAATTTTAACTGCATCACCTATACGCGATATTATTTCACCAGTCCTCATGTTGTCAAAAAAGGTCTGGGGAAGCTTTAATAAATGCTGATAATAGCCTAAAATGAGTGTTGCATCTATGCGCTGACCTGTTTTAAGAATAAAAATCGATTGGAAAAAATTCAGAAGTAACTTCAATCCAATAATTAAAGTCATAGCGATACCAAGCAGATTGAGCAAGCTCAAATTGCCTCCTGGCAATACGTTATCTACCAGTTTACCAACATATATAGAAGTTGCAAGACCAAGGACAGAAAAGACGAGGGCACCTATGAGTGATTGCAATAGGATTGCACTGCTCGGCTTTATTAAATTCCAAAAACGTTTTTGAATAGAAATCTTTTCATTTTTGACTATGAATTTCTCCCCTGGCGTGATAATAACCAGTACCCCAGTCCACTCCTTCCTGAATTCATCATGTTCAATTCTAAGAATCTCACCTTCTGCAGGGTCCATGATCTCAATATATTTTTCTGAAGTTTTAGTCAGAACAACATAATGATGTAATACCTCTTTACGAATTATATGAGCAATTGCTGGTTTTGGGATTTTGAATAAACTATCCCAGTCGCCTCTTACTCCTTTTGCCAGAAACCCCAATTTCCCTGCTGCCTCAACGAGACCCAAAATATTTGTTCCCTTCTTGTCAGTACCTGCAAATTGTCTGATTTTTGCTACCGGAACCGACAATTTATAATAAGCAGCTACTGAAGCAAGACATGCTGCTCCACAATCGGTAATATCTCTTTGTTTTACTTTAATGGTCATTTCTGTTCTTCACTTTTTTGATAAGTATACGGATTGAACCATTTATCGGCTTTGTCAAATAAGAGATGGAACAGATTTCTTTTTATCACAAATATTCTGGTATTGTGACTCATCCCTTTCCGGATTTCAGCTTTATAACCGCTCTTCAGAGAAAGAAATGTTTTTTCAGGTTTACATTTTACTCTGAAATAGGCTACTGACCCATTCTCAATGATCATGTCATCTGAAATATCAATGATATACCCCGGAAGCATACCCCATTCATTATGGTTAAAAGCGTCCACCTGAATCTTAACACTCTGTTTCTCATGAAGGAACCCAATGTCTGCAGGCTTCACATAGCAAGTGGCTATCAATTCACCTGCGGGTGATATCTCTGCGATCTTTTGACCGGCAGTGACAATACTGCCAGCCTGAAGATCTGAACATTGAATGATCTCGCCATCTGTAGGTGCTAAGATGGTCCGGTTCGCCAATCCCTCATAACATAGCTTAATGTCAGCTTCTAATCTACCCGATTCATCTTTTCGCTGCATCAGGTCATATTGCCATGTTGTATTTTGAAGTACCAAAATCTGATTAAGATTGTTTTTTTCAACATTCAATAAGAAAAGACTGTTTTCAAATTCTGATTTTGCTATTATCTGTTGATTATAAAGAAGCTCATTCCTCTCATGCTCTGATACCTTTTTCTCATACTTTTGTTGTTGAATCAATTGCTGACTTCGCAAGTTTGCATACTCTGCTTTATATCTCTGGGTAATTAAAGGCTTATACAACGATTGGTTCGTAAGCTGCTCAAGATCTTTAATGGACGCATTATTATCCTCAAGTTGTTGAACCAATGAAAAATACTTTGCCTTCACCGATTCGCCATCAATTACTAAAAGAGTATCCCCCTTTTTTAAAGATAGTCCGTTTCTTACAGAAGTTCGAATGACTTTCCCCTGGAAAGGCGCTATTATAATCTGTTTTTCAATATCTGACTGAAAGAAGCCATGAGCTTGTACAGAAACATCTACATAAATAAAGGGGAGAAGTGCAATACCTGAAACTATCATTCCTATTACAATCCAATAGATGATTCTGCTTCTGGTTGTAATATTAGCCATATAAGTCTCAAGACTCAGTTCTGATAATGAAAAAGGAATCAGATCCATGATTTCCAGCACTTAAGTATTCAAAACATAGTAAATTAATCTACTCAGATCTTTAATGTAGTCCTTTCAGATTAAAATACCGAACAAGTAAATTCATAGCACGAGGAATTACTTCTCAACGAATATATGGAACATGAGTCCAATAATACCGGACTCATCAATTTAGGGCTAAAGCCCAATCACATCCGAGTTCTATCATCCACGATGCTGTATCAATCCATCATTTGCTCTAAATTCATCAGTTGCTGAGCTTTCTTTGAAGATATCTTCCAGTTTGATTTTGATCCTGTGATTATCTGCATAGTAATAGGATTGCCTGCAACAGGAGTATTTAATATCCAGACCCATCTCCCTCATCTCCTGAAGCGACAAAAAAAGAGTACTTCTCCGGAGCCCAAGCTTTTCAGCAAATTCCTCGGGAGTACCGGTCGCCATCATGGATATCAAAGAATCCATACGTCGTAAACGCTCGATGTACTTAATCAGTGACAATCTTTTACAAATTAGAAAATGCAGCTATCCCAAATTTATGAAAGATTTCAAACTAATGCCAGAAAATTGGAGAAAATCTTCAACCACGGCTCAAACCTGTCTCCTGGTAATGATCCATCTCCTGAAAAACGGATCATCCATACTGTATACCTGACCTTCCTTGATGAGTATGCCTCTCCCTGCCAACCGCTGTAAAGAACTGAAAACTGTACTCGTTGCGCCCGTGCCGTATAAACGCGAAAACTCATCTGATAATGGCGAAATATTACCCGCCGACATGCCGGCAAGGATGGTCATGTCCGTGCGGTTTATACTGTTCCAGATCCGCTCATAATCGTTATCGTGACTCTGTACAATTTCACTGGCAGCAGCTTCAACAAGGTCCTTACCATTCACCTTCCGCGACACAAGTTCCCAAACGGTGAAAGCCAGCTGCTGGGTATAATATGGATGCGAACCGGTGATCCTCAATATCTCTGTGGTGTAAACTATTGCCTCCTTCGTAATGTACAAAAACCTCTCCTCAAGAAACGCTTTGAATTTTTCTTCCGATATCTTCGGAAGGGTCATTAACGCGCCGAATCTGTAGAACGGCGATTCTTTCTTTTCAAATATATTCCTCACCATCGATTCGCTGCTGCCCAGAAATATATAGGTTATATTCTTCTGATTCTGCATTACCGCCCTGAGCATCCTGCCGAGCCCGGCATTGATCCTGAAAATTTCCTGAAATTCATCCATCACCACAATAAGTTTCTTTTTTTCAGTTCCAAGCTTATCAATAAGGTTCAGTACATCCTCAAGTGGTGAGAGATCAGGTGAACCGGGTCTGAACGAGATCTCCGTTTCTCCCGTTACGGGATTCATGATAACAGATGGGATTATACGAAATGATTTTATGTAGCGTTTCAGCTTCTGGACCGGAAAAATCCTGTATATCCTCTTTAACAGCTGAGCCGCCAGATCTTCTACGGAGAGGATAAGCTGAAGGTCGAGATAAATATTCTTACGCCCTGAATCATTTACAACCTTTCGCATCAGACTGGTTTTTCCGAATCTCCTCGGACTTATCAGAATAAGGTGATTTTCTCCCTTAATAAACGAACTGATCTTTTCTATCTCTTCCTCCCTGTTGGTGAAGTACTGCCCGTCAACAATTGTCCCGAATTTGAATGGATTTTCTTTCATGTCTTTCCGATTGTTTTCGTTACGAAGTATTTCGCATACAAATATACAATATTTTTCGTTATGTTAAATTGCGCTCATATTCGAATATTTAGTTGAATGCTTAAAAAATCTAATGCAATGCAAATAGTAGAGAATTATTTGATGAATCATAACATTAAATATGTTACGGTGAACGAATCAAACAGGCCATTGTTAATTGCTGATGTCGATTGCTTTGTAATTCCCTGTTCTGCGGAAAGAGTTATAGGAAAGAGCATAGAAATCCAGCTGCGTTTTCGTGAGGGCCATCTAT
>JBBRSO010000145.1:0-6981 GCA_038245405.1 Bacteroidales bacterium | reverse complement strand
CGCTGATCAAGACCATTGATATTGACTGTTTCAATTACCGCAATACTTCCTTTTATAATTTTCCCCTCATCGGAATAAAATTGTTTTGTTTTTCCCGGGCTCAGAATCATCAGTATGATAGTAATAGTCAGAACTAATACAACAATTCCTAACATAATTGCAATAAGAATTCTCTTCATTGATTTTTTATTTTTCTTACTATCCTTCATCTAACTCTCCGTCTCTCCGTCTCTCCCTCTCTCCCTTTCACAGTCCCTTCGTCTCTCCCTCTCTCTTCGTCTCTTCGTCTCTTCGTCTCTTCGTCTCTTCGTCTCTTCGTCTCTTCGTCTCTTTGTCTCCCTCTCTCCGTTTCTCCGTCTCTCCGTTTCACCCTCTCTCCCTCTCTACTTCCCCTTTCTCCAATTTCTTAGCACATAACTGAATGGAAATATGTTATTTGGTTTATTCGATGTGAAAATGCCTTCATTGACCGATTTTACGTCTTCGATTGTATAAAATGCCCGTGGATTAAGATCGTTAATAATTTCCAGTACATGTGAAAGTTCATTCCTTTTTACAATTGAATAAATAAGATCGATATTTTCGCGTGCTCCGTGAGCTTGTACCACAGTGGTGCCATAACCTCCGGCATTCAGATGTTGTACAAGCTCTTTTCCTTTCTCGTTTGCGAAGACCCTGATCATCAGGATTCCCATGGCAAGTTTTTCTTCTATAATCATTCCAACAAAGTTACCGGTGGCAAATCCTGCGGCATAAGCAATAAAATTTATGTAGTGATCGAGGTTCTCCATTATCTTGCTTATGGCTGTTATCCAGATCAATACTTCAAAGAAACCAAGGATCGGCGCAATATTCTTTTTTCCTTTTGAAACAAAAATTATTCGCAGTGTTCCAATTGATACATCGCATATTCTTGCGAGAAAAATAAGGATTGGCAGAAATACATAAATGAAAAGTGTGGAATCAAAAAAGGAAGTTTCCATATAAATGTTATTTGTAATTTAAACAAAGATACTCATAAAGGTACCCGAATTATGGCTTGATTGTCTGAAACCTAATTGGTAATCTGCAACAGGATTTCCAATTCAAGTCTGCTTAAAATGAATCAAAAGCCTCTAATGATATAAACAATATTCTATTTTATTTGTTATAAATTGTAACCTGAGAAACATAACTAAATAATAATTATTTTTGTAAATTAATATAAACCAAAAACAGATAAAAGTATGAAATTGAGTAAACTGGTTCTTCCAATAATCGTGTCGGTTATTGCAATAGGTATATTTTCGTGTACCGGAAATAAGACAGCCAGTCTTTCTGGTGTGAAGTATTATCGTCAGCTTCAATTCAGTGAAACACCATATGACATTGAAAAAGGGACGCACGAAATTACTGACGGGCAGGCCAAAACAATTAACAATTACAAATTTACGTATGATAACACAGGCAGGTTGTTATCTGTAGAATATGAAAGAAATGGTATCCTGCTCGATTATTCCTCGATGCAGGGAGCTGCCAAGATTACATATGATTATGTTGATGGGATGCAGACTAAACACTATTTTGATAAAAACAATTTGCCAATAGAGTCGGCTGGAGCTTTTGCAGCACAATATGCACTTGATACTAATGGTAAAAGGGTAGGGTTGATGTATCTGGGGAAAGATGGTTCCATGATAGAAAACAGAAATGGCATTCATTCTTACAACTGGAATATTTTGCCTGATGGTCTTGTGAGAGAGCTTCGTTATAATCTTAAAGGTGAAGAAACAGTAATGAATCAGTTTTGCCCATTTTATGAGCTCCGGTTTACATACAACGATAAAGGTTTTGTTACCCGTATGGCTAATTTTAAAGCCGATACACTCTACAATTGTACAGCTGAAAACTGTGGCGATATAGGTGTTTCATATTTCGCGTTTGAGCCCAACGAAAACGGCGATCTCTTAGGTTTCTCAGTATTCAATGCTACAGGACAAATGTCGAATCTTTACTGGGGATGGTCAAAACGACAGAGTAAATACGATGATAACGGGTATTTGTTGGAGTCAAAAGTATTTGATCAGGATAATGAATACGTAAGCGGTAAATTAATTCCGGTTACACAGAATACTTATGATGAACATGGAGCACTGGCAGAAGTGAAGAATATGGATAAAGACGGGAATCTCATAAACAGTGCTGATAACGGAGTTGCCATTACAGCATATAAATATGACGATGCCGGTAATCGAACAGAAACGCTGACATTTGATAAGGATAACGCTCCTGTTAAACTGGCAATGAAGTAGTTGTCTTATGAAGAGACTGTCAGTCCATATATTCTTTTTGCTTTTCATCTCACTCCTTTTTGCAGCTGGATGTAAAGAGAAAAAGCCTTCGGATAAACCGGGAGCCAGTAATAAAACCGAAACTGTAAAAACGGCTGATGCACAGATAGTTGCGCCTGTTCAGCTCGATACAGAAACAGTACTGCTTCTGAAAGACCTGAAGGAAAACGGTAACTATGTAAACAGCAAGGAATATCCTTCACTTATTAAAGCATCCATTGTGAATGAGAGCCTTGAAAAAAACATCCTAATCGTCGATCTGAGATCTCTAAAGGAGTTTTCATCGGGGCATATAAAAGGTGCTTTTAACAAGAAATTTGAGGATGTCCCATCATATTTTGAAACTGGTATCAAACCTTTCTCATTCGATAAAATAATAATGGTAAGTGATGATGGGCAGCTATCAAGCTATACCACCTGTCTTTTAAGGTTGATGGGTTATGGTAACGTTTATTCAATGAGATGGGGAATGAGTGCATGGAATAATGAGTTTGCCCGGGAAGGATGGCTGGCGGGGGTTTCCAGTAAATATGAATCACAGCTGGAAAAATCGGTAAATGAAAGGCCATCAGTACTTAAAATGCCGGAATTGAAGACCGGACGGACTACTGGTCAGGAGATAGGTGCTGCCAGGTTTACTGAATTGTTCGCACATGGTGTGTCGGATATACTCATTGATGCGGGTGAAGTGTTTGCCAATCCTCAGAAATACTACGTTATCAATCTCGACAGGAAAGATAAGTATGAGGACGGGCATGTGCCAGGGGCAGTAAGATATAAACCCGAGGCTACATTGAGCTATCCGGAGGAAATGGCATCGATACCATTTGATAAACCGGTTGTTGTCTATTGCGGCACCGGACACAATTCAGCCTTCGCAACAGCATACCTGCGTTTGTTTGGTTACGATGCACATACACTCAGGTATGGGAATAACGGTTTCATGTATGATAAGATGTTAAAGGAGAAAACTGCACTATCATGGCTGCCGTTCACCTCTGCAGATGTAAATAATTTTGAGACAGTAAAATAAAAATCCATTAAATTTTAAGTTCTGATTGGGAAAGGCTATCGGGGTGAAATTTATATTTCAGGATTTCATTATCAGCATTTGTAAAAATAAAAATATTCTTACGTCCCAGCTGACTGAGAAGCATCCATATCCTCGCAGATACTGCCGGCTCTGAGGAATATAGAACTACCGTGCCATCGTATTTCATAATCGCATTTAAATGGCTCTTGATAAGAATAGAGTCAGGAGACACATTCATCATTTCTTTTGCATGAAGATCTGAATTGTTAATATCTCCGCCGAGGTTAACAAACAGCTTATCACCTTCCAGTGATTCAAACTTCTCGACTGTAATTGTGTTTGACTGATTTAATGTAGCTAAAGCATGACTTTTGGCATCAGTCATAAAGTGAATCCCGGTTGATCTGATAAGTATCATCACCAACAATGTCAAAACAATGAAAATTACTACCAGGTTTTTCTTAATTATTTCCATTTCGTCACCCCTCATTCACATCCGCCATCAAGCTTCTTGATAGCCAGATCTTTGGATTGCATAAATTTAAGTTTCAGACTGTCTGGCATGCTGTTCATTTCAGTAAACAAACTCTTAGCTTTTGCTCTTATCTCGAATAACGCATTCTCGCGTGCAGAAATTTTATCTCCTGAGAAGCTGCTGTACATGACTGTTTTATACCAATCATTCATTCCACCTTTCATTACAAACGTATTGTTCAGATTCAGGCCTCTAGTGATTGTTAATGCATAGTTCGCATCGAGGTCGCCGTTGGAGTAGAATATGTTTTTTGATTTACCATTGTTCAGAAATGCTGCAGGATCAGAGTTTAGAAGCTTATCGTAAGGAACATTGATTGATCCGGGTATGTTTGCAGTATTAAACTCATCAGGAGTTCTAACGTCAATCATCTGCACGGAGCTGTCCTCTGATACAATGAATCTGGCTACCTGATCCGCAGTAAAATAAGTTGAATTATCCAGGATCGCTGTCAGCAGTTTCTGAGGCTTTACTGTGAACGATCTGCCCGCGGAAAGCGGCAATAGTGCCAGGATAATACCCATACTGACAAGTCCGACTGAAAATTTTTCCCTAAGATTCATAATTTTAAATTTAAATTTCATTGGTTATATCCGGTCGTGCAAATTTTTTCTCTGCAAGTTCTGCAAGCCAGAACATAATAACTGCAGCGATAATTAGTAACAAAGTAAATACACCGGGAGAAATACCCATCGCTTCATTAATCTTCACGGGGCCTTTATATGATCCATTAGCAAGATTTTGAATATATGGATATGTTTCAGCGAAAAGAAACGCACCAGTAAGTCCTCCAAGGAAAAACACCATAGCGTCTATTTTTCCGATTGACAATGCGCTAAGTCCGGTGCCCGGACAAAAACCTCCCATAATAAATCCTGCTCCCATAATTACCCCTCCAACAATTGAGGCAGTAACATAAAACTCATTTACAAAAACCAGATTCAGGTTTAATAATCCGAAATAACTAAGGAATTGTGATCCCACGAGTGCAACTATAGATGCAGTGAAGAAGACCTTAATGACAGTTGTATCGTATCCGTAAAACATCCCGGCAAGTTTTCTGCTTGATGAAAATCCGGCCTGTTCAAGTGCAAATCCAAAGCCGATACCAATCAGCAGAGCGATTAGTAAATCGAGCCATTCAGGCATTGTTATAAGTGATGATATTGGTCCCATGTTAAGTGTTGTTATCCACCCTGAAGGGCGGGGTTAGTATGTCATCAGATCCAATTTTTCCTGAAAAACCATGCAAACAAATATGCTGACCCAAAGATTGCGATCATAGTCACAAATCCGGCAACTGAAAGCACTGCCATGCCTGATAATGCAGCACCGCTTGTACATCCGCGGGCGAGCTGTGCGCCATAGACAAAGAAGACACCTCCCAGGAATGCGAAGACAAGCCGCCTTGTGTTAGAAATGTTAGGTGATTTTTCAATCTTAAACTTGAGTCTTTTGGAAATAGCTCCAGAGAGAAAACCGCCTGCAATAACGCCGAAGATTTCCATTGTGAGCCAGTTCTTAAGAGGTTTTTTACCATCTTCGAAATACTTACTGTAATAGATGGAATTATCAGCATGAGGCTTATCAACAGCTCCCACAATGGATACCACACAATATTTCAAACCACCGCTTGCACCCAATCCGCGTCCGGCCAGAAACATTGCTAGCAGCAGTACTATCCCCAACATAGTGCCTGCCAGGTATGGGTTCATATATTTATTTTTCATTTTTCGGAACTCAGGTTTTTATTACCTTATTTGTGCAAAAATACAAAATGAAAGCATCAGACAAACATATACAGCCTGATAATGTTCAGGATCAAAGCCATTCCAGGTGCTGGGTGCCGGGTGGATTCTGTGAGATTTTTTAGTACATTTGAGCTGTTTAAAAGTTGGTAAAATGAGCAGATTCAAATTAACAATAGAGTATGAAGGAACCCGCTACTCAGGCTGGCAGATGCAGAAGGGTGGCAAAACAATTCAGGGTGAAATACTCGATGCTTGCAGGGATTTATTTAAAAAGGATACGGTAGATGTTTTTGGTGCCGGGAGAACTGATGGGGGAGTGCATGCATCAGGCCAGGTGGCTCACCTCGAAGTTGAAACGGATCTGCTGCCATTGAAGATTAAATATGGAATAAATGACCGTTTGCCGCCCGACGTTTGCATCATTAATGTTGAAGAGGCTCATCCTAAATTTCACGCCCGGCACGATGCGAATGCCAGAAGCTATATCTACCAGATAAGCAGAAGAAGAACTGCATTCGGTAAGAAGTTCGTTTGGTGGATAAAAGACCCCCTCGATATAAATCTTATGAATGAAGCCGCAAAACATTTTCCCGGTTTAAAGGATTACAGATACTTCACAGATGAGGAAGGAGAACAGACTTCAACTAAAGTAGAGATATTACATGCAAAGGTGAATGATTTTGGAGATATGCTTGTTTTTCATGTAGTGGGATCACATTTCCTTTGGAAACAGATCAGGCGTATGACCGGAGTGCTTGTTGAGGTAGGCAGAGGAAAACTTCCACCTGCAGATGTGGCTTCATTTTTTAAAATAAAAACAGATATCCCTGCAAAGCTTACTGCTCCTCCCAGCGGCTTATTTCTCGAAAAAGTATATTATAAGAAAGAGGAGATCAGTTATTCTACGAAGCCCATTATCAATATCTGAGCTGGGTACCAGGCGCTGGGTGCTAGGTGCTAGGTGCTAGATGCAGCTACATAGAAACTTCGGAGTGATTTTCTGAGTCAGGTTCATTACATTCAATCGCTCTGTCCTTTTATCAGTGCAATTATTGCATTTCGAGAATAATCCAAGATCCCATGTATCGGCAAACACCCGCCCCGATTTAAGTTCAATTCCATACTCCAGAACAGCTTCAATCGATTGAATATCGGGCAGCCAAAAATCACCATTTTTCAATAACTTGTCCATGGCTCCATTCCCTGCTCTTACAGGTATTACTGTGCAGCATTCAACGCCGCAGGAGAATGCAAAGTCGATTGATCTTTCAGCCCAGAGTATTCCCTCATCCTCTGTCATAAAAGGTGGCCGCAGGAGAATAAATGCTCTGG
>JBBRSO010000144.1:0-7081 GCA_038245405.1 Bacteroidales bacterium | reverse complement strand
GATCTTCTGAGGTATAGTTTATCTCCTACCTTAAATTTGCACTTTTTACCGTACGCTGAGATTTTTCCATAGATATTATCCATCGAAGTTTTTATCCAGATAATATTCGGGCCATTGTATGTATCGGGGCCTGTGTGTCTGTAATCGAGATAAGTGCCGACAAATTTTCTGCTAATGAAGAATTTGTCTTCGATTATTTTTGAATCGGATTTATGTTTTTTGGTAGTCTGGTATCTGAATGATGAGTCCTCCTGTCCAAAAATATTAAGACAGATAACAGCTGCTGTAAAAGTGAGCAACAGGCTTTTCATATTCAATTAATTTTGATAAAGTTAAGAAAAACATCTTTTATTGGCAATTTTTTGTATTGTCCGTTAGAATAATTGCGAATATTAAATGATTATATAGCATGTGAGCCTCCGTTATCCAGAGGCTTATGTTATAATTAAAAAAAATTGAAAACTTAAATCAAAACATTTCAGGTATGTAGGTTACCTTGAAAATAAATTCTCCGTTTCTATCATTGTAAGAATAAATCCAAGTAAGATCCTTATCCAGAAATCTTCTCAGTGTGCCTGAATTTTTTATTTTTTCAAGAATTAATGGCTCCATGTATTTTTTCAGGCTTGCTATTGGAATGGAATCTTTAATAGTGTGAATGAGAGTGTAATTGAACTGAAGATTGTTATCTGAAGTCGCCAGTACCTTGTCAAGTCTTGTTTCTGGATCGACCATTGTCGGGCAGGTCTTATTCATCCCTTTTACAAAATCTGCTACATCATGATCTTTTGTATCGCCCTTTATGAATATTTTCTTACCAGCAATAGCAACAATCACAATTATCACAATAATGCCCAATATTTTTAAGAATCTTGTCATTTTTCAGGTTGACCGACAAATTTACTGGGAACTATCTACACTCAGGGCATTTTGTAAAACCTGAAATTACCTGTGAAGTGAATTCCTTTCCACACTTTTCACATTTAACCTGATTTTGATCTTTGACCCGCAGCCTGCTGGCGATAGCATTATTAAACTCTGATGCCTGAAGATCTCTGCTCTGGGAGTAATTGTCTCTGCGAACATTTGCAGCGACTAAATCTTCCTGTTTCTGAAGTGGAATATCTATTTCATTTTTCATCAGCCAAAGATAGCATAATTTCCTCATATCCTTCTCCCTGATTGTACAAAAGACAAGTTTCTGCCCGACCATCGTCGAAGTCTTCAGATTTCGATAAAGAATAGGAGATGTTTATAAAACAGATTCACATGTTCCCGACCAAAAAGATAAACTGGTATAATCGGCTCTCAATTAAAATCAAACAGTGGGTTCCCAGCCCTTTTCATATTCACGGCCCCAGAACTTCATTGCTTCATTATCCCCTACTATATGACCGTTTGATTGATCAATGTTCAGAGTATGACCCACCCGTTGTGAGATGTTGCCCAGTTGCATCCATAATGTGCTTTTATGCCCTGTAAGTGCATCGGCAAAAGGTTTTCTGTTAAACTTCACATTTTCAAGGAAATTAACAATATGAACTGCATCCAGCTCTTCACCCGGACTCATGGTATTCAATCCCTGGGTAATTATTATATCAGATTTGACTTCCTTTACAAGTTTGTTATTATTATCAAAGATTTTGTAGCTGTTATCTCCTGTATGCATAGATCCGTTTTCTCCATGGAAAACAACACCTCTTGAACGGTTATCGTTATAGCTCCCGTTACAGCTTCTGCCTTCCCATACAATTGTTGCTCCAGGTGTTTCATATGTAATTACCTGGGTATCGGGCGTTTCCCAGTCATCTTTAAATTGGTAACGACCACCAACAGAATTAACCTTAAGCGGATATTCAATACCTAATCCCCAGCGGGCCACATCGATTTCGTGTGTACCGTTATTAAGTGCTTCTCCAGTGCCCCAGTGCCAGAACCAGTGCCAGTTGTAATGGATAAGGTTGTCTTTATAAGGTTTTCGCGGTGCCGGTCCCTGCCACAAGTCATAGTCAAGATTTGAAGGTACGGGAACAATATTCCCCTTACCTATTGAAGTACGGGTATTTGCATACCAGGTTTTTGCCATGTATACTTTTCCAATCACTCCGCCTTTAAGTTCGTCAAGACCCTGTATAAGCGTTGGCCATGATCGCCTCTGTGTTCCGATCTGTACAATGCGGTTATACTTTCCGGCAGCCTTAACCAGTAGCTCGCCTTCATTGGGGTTATGGCTAACAGGCTTCTCAACATATACATGTTTACCTGCTTTCAGGCTTAAAATTGCAGCTGGTGTATGCCAATGATCGGGTGTTGCAATATAAACAGCATCTACATTTTTGTCATCAAGAACGCGCCGGAAATCCTTTTCGCCTTTTGGCTCCCTTCCTGTCACATCTTTTACGGCTTTTATGCCTTTTTTTATAGCCAGATCATCAACATCGCATATATAAACTACCTCTGTCAGTTTTTGTCTGGCAAACGTACCTGCCATGGAAGTTCCTCTTCCATTACATCCTATTATAGCTATCCTTAAAGTCTCGTTTGAATTGGCAATTTTCCTGTAACTTCCAGCCTCTGTTGCCAGTATCTTATTACCCATTGTAAAACCAACGGTTCCAGCCATGGCTTTTTTAAGAAAATCCCGTCTTGAATCTGACATAAATGAATCGTTTTAATTCTGTTTCTTATCAAAAGAAGTGACTAGAGTGACTAGAGTTTTTTATCTTCCTGACATACCTCGGATCTTTTATTTGCAAGCAGATACACCTTTGAAATAACCTATCGATTCGGCCAGTCCAGGAAGGCTGTCTTTCATATCTTTCTCAAATTCAAGACTGCATGAACCTGTATATTTAATCTTACGAAGTGTTTCCACGAATTCAGGGATATCAATTATTCCCCTGCCCATTTCAACAGTAACTCCTTCTTTGGAAGCTTTATCCACATCTTTCATATGGATATCATAAATTCTTGATTTATACCTTAATATATCTGCAGATGGATTCTGTCCATCTCGTGTAGTGTGTCCGATGTCGATACAGATTCCCATACGTGCATCGAGATCTTTTATATGGTTCCAGACATCTGTTGCATTTGGATATAATGGATTATCAGGACCGTGATTATGAATTGCCAGTTTAATGTCGTGTGTTTTTACCTTTTTCTCTACATAAGGCAGCAGTTCGTAATCGGGCGCTCCAACAATCATTTTTACTCCGGCCATTTTTGCATATTCGAAAGCCTGGTCAACCGATGCCTCTGTTTTCATATATATTACACCAACCGTATATACATTAATACCACCGGCTTTAAATTTCTGAATAATTGAATTAATTTCTTCCCTGGTACTGTTCATCGGCATATGAAAATCTTTCAATGACAGGTTGAAGACCTTAATCCTATTCATTATTTCAATGGTTTTCTCAACAGAGAACTCCCTGAAAGAGTATCCGGCCATACCAATTGTGAATGTATCTGGGATTTTATTTTTTGAAACAGGAAGCGGTGATGCAGCATATAAAGATGAAGCACCTGCAGCAAGTACTCCAGTACCTGCCAATTTTAAAAACTTTCGTCGGGTATTCATGATCTGGGTGGGTTAAGTTAATGGAAAGATATAAAAATAATTCGGATTGCGGATTATTACTTTATAACCAAATTATTGTCTATCATCCTGCTGTTATAGGTCTGGATGATTGCCTTGAGTTTAACCTCCATCTTTTTCTGCAACTCAGGCTCTTTCCCCAGAAGATTATTTTCAAGAAACAGGTCAGTTTTATAATCATATAATCCAACAGAGTTATTTTCAATCATTTCCAGAATATGATCGCTCATATATAGATTGTATGTAGTACCGTTGGTGTTAAACGCAAATGGCTCGTAAGAATCATCTAACAGGTTATTGCCAAAAGCTATATATGGTTCATCAAAATTAAGATAATTAAGTATCGTGGGCATAATATCGATCTGCTGGGCTATCCTGGGTTTTATGCCTCTGAGGTCACTTCCTGGCTTGAAAAATATAATCGGAACACTATATGCGCCAAAATTATTCTGGAATTCCTTATGAACAGATTCATTTGTATGATCGGCGGTTAAAACAAAAAGAGTATTGTTAAACCATGGGCTTTTGGAAATGTGGTTAAAGAACTCACGGAGTGAGTAATCGGAATAGCCAACAACCTCCAGTATAGGAGCAGGTCCTTTTTTGAATTTGCCCGTATATTTCTCAGGAACTTTAAAGGGATGATGTGATGACACCGAAAATATAGACGCGAAAAATGGCTGTTTGAAAGTATCCATCTTTTCACCAAAAAATTTAAAGAAAGGTTCATCCCACACACCCCACATACCATCAAAATCGTCTTTATATGGATACTCATTGAGTCCGAAATAGTTATCAAAACCCGCCATTTTAGCGAATGAATCGAAACCCATCGAGCCATTTGGCGCACCGTGAAAATAAGCAGAATAATACCCTTTCCGTTTCAGCAGCTCAGGTAAACCATTTATCTGATTATTGGCATAATGGGATATAGTATACGGAGTCTCAAGCGAAGGTATTGAAGCCAGAATTGAGGGCATCGCATCAATCGATTTTTTACCATTCGCTATTGATACATCAAAAGTAAGACTTACTTTGATAAGGGAATCGATGAAAGGTGTATATCCTTTATAGTTACCATTTTCGAGATGTGGATTCAACGAACCGATATATTCCCTGGCAAAACTTTCCAGGATAATTACTACCACATTCTGATTTACAAAAGGTTTTACACCTGCAGGTGTATACACAGGATTATAAATCCGGGTCAGTTCATCATCATTAAAGAAATTAAATTTTTTGAGGGGCTTTTTCCCGAATGTCCTGAATATGCTAAAGGGGGTATTCAGAACAATTGCCACATTACGTGGCGAATTAACATATCGCGCAGCGTTACTGATAGTTATTGGCCTGGTTGAATGTTTGTATCCTCCACGTGCTGCTCCTATAACGAGAGCTATAACAAGAGGTATCATCAGTATGCCAAATGAATAATATACTATTCTGTTTTTAACATCGGGCTTTTCAGCTTTTACCTTTCCATAAAGGTAGCCCATCAGGAATATCAGTAAAAATGTGAAAATAGTTGCAGGCCAGTAATCGATCAGGAAGCGGAAGAAGACTTTTGTATTATTGTCGTCATTAGCAAAGGTTTTAAAAACATCGGCAGTTGCCCTTTTATCAACAAATCTGTAGTACACATAATCCATCCCGTTCATTGCTAATGCGATACCGTTGGAGATAAGAAATATATACTTTAGAATTTTCTGATAAACCTCAGTATATCGTATTTCAAGAGGAATGATGCTCAGGAGGATAAACAGCATATTGATGTAGACTATGGCGGAAATATCAAAGGTAAGCCCCCCTTTCATCATGGTAATCAACTGGAGTAATGTTATCCCCGGAAACATTTTAAGGTTGAAAATAAAAAATCCGATTCTTCCCAGACTGAAAAGAATCATAATCAGTAAAATCCTATACGCCAGAACTACATATATATTCTTCGAAAAGATCCATTTTTTCATATCACTCACACAATGTTTAGTTATTCTGTCTTTCCGGTTTTCTCATTAAAAAGATAAAACTATGAAATCTACTTTGAAGTAGCAAGCCGTACATCATTAATCCAGTAAACTGCAGAACCTTTTTTCGTTTCAATATTTGGGAGATATCCTATCTCAAAACCAATAGCAAATGGCATTGTACCATTCCCATCTTTTGAATTCCTCAACGGTAATTTGCCTACAGGCATTACCAGCCTATAGTAAAAATCGCCGGTAGGACTGAATTTTACATAAGCCCTGAAATTATCGTTGTTTTGAGCAGCAAAATGCCGTTCCTGTTCTGAAATAAAGCCAATAAGTTCAATGGTATTAGCCCTGGAAATAAGATCTCCATCTGAATTATTTTTCCCCGCGTCCGTATTTATCGCAACTTTGCTATTTTCAGATCCGATAGGAAATCTGACTCCTAATTTCCTGGCCTGCTTTCCGTCCATATTTATCCAGATAGTCAGTCCCTTTTCAAGGATCATACCAGAAACCTCATTATCAGTTACCATCATATTAATAATGAGAAAGTCATTGTCGTTTGAAATTGCACAGTAGAGTTTAGATTTTTTTATCTGCTGGTATTCGGATTTTTCAACCTTATCGTTATTCTGCCATTTACTTTGGTTAAGATCTCCATTCTGAGCATTCGCTAATGCACATAGACACATAGAAATGATGAAGACAAATGATTTCATTTTATTCCGTTAGATTTTGACTCAATATTACTTATTAATCCCCAATAACATTGAATACAGGAAACTGAATATTCACTCACATTTTGCAAAAACAAAAACGCCAGGCTGGATTTTATATCGGAACCTGGCGTTTATTTTGTAATTCCTTTTACTATTTTGGCATATCTTTACTTATCTCACTAACATCCTTATCATTATATCCTCTCATGAATTCATTGGCCCTTCGGCTTGCTCCAAGGCCGACAAGAGTAAACACAACTATAATAGCAACAAAAACATAGGATACTATACGTGAAGTTTCAGGGTTCGCTTTAAGAGACTGAACCAGCCCGTTATAAAACAACCAGACAGAATATAAGCTGATAGCAAGACTAACCAATGCACCCAGATAAAGATTAAAGTGACCCAGGAAACCGAAGAAAGAGCTTACAGGCATTATAACCATACAGGCTGCAGTAACTCTCATGTTTGCCTCAAAATCAGTACTGCCTTTGCAAATTGAAGAGATAACAAGAAGGATAACTGCGCCAATAAATAATCCAATGATTGCAGCGATTATTGATGTAAAAAAAGCTGTAATACCGATTGCGCCGCCAAACATGCCGGCTGACATTGCTCCGATTTTAAGTATACTCCACAGGAAAGTGAATGCTCCTGCAACTGCGCCGTAGATGACCGCCTTAATGAGAGGTTCGGCCATTCCGCCCGAAGTTTTCATTGTCGAAAAGTAGGATTTTGGATTTGTAAGAACCGCTTTGGATTCCGCAATAAATTCATTAACATCAAAT
>JBBRSO010000143.1:0-7272 GCA_038245405.1 Bacteroidales bacterium | reverse complement strand
GAGAGCAGAAGATTCATTTTTCGATCATTCCGATTTTCTTAGGTCAACATCACGATATAGTTCTTTATTCAATATTAATTCAAATGATTACAAAAGCTGGGCTCATGGTTTAAAAAAAGCCGGATACGCCACAAATCCTGACTACGCCAATATGATCATCAGAACGATAGAACAAAATGGTCTCTATGTGTATGACCAGGATTATAAGTTTCCAGTTAATCAACCCACTGATATAACTCAGTACAATAATCCAAAAGTCATTGAGAGCAACAGGGAACCAAATTTAATACCTTCGGGGGGCAGTGCAAAAAAAATAATTCAGTCATCGGCTTATAGTATTAATCCGGTAATGGCACGGATACCCAGGATTTCAGAAAATAACAGGGTCCAGTTTATTATTGTGAAAGAGGGTGAGACCAAAGAAAAGATTGAGGATGAATTTAATCTTCTGAAATGGGAATTGTCAAAATATAATGAACTAAAAAATGATTTTATTCCTATACCCGGACAGATGCTTTATATACAGCCAAAAAGGGAAAGAGCAGAACCTGGTAATGAAAATTACACTACTGTAAATGGCGATACCATGTATAAAATTGCTCAGCAATTTGGAATAAAGCTTAAGAGCATGTATGAAATGAACAGGATGTCGGATGGGTCTGAACCTGAAGTCGGGAGTGAGTTATGGCTCCGGAGTATCAAACCGGTACGTTAACAGTTGCTGTAAAATCAGATATTTTAAATCCCCTGAGAAATTCGGAGGCAGTCATCCTGGTCTTGCCTTCAAGTTGCAGGTTTGTTATATTTAAGAACCCATCTTTACAGCTTATCTTTAAAAAAGTCTTTCCATCAGACGATATTGTACCTGGTTTGAGTGAATGATTCTCATAAACCGGATTGCTTTCAAATATTTTAAATAAAACTTTTTCTTTATCGTTAAGAAACCACGATCTGGCACAAGGATATGGAGAGAGTCCCCTCACAAAATTATTTATTTTAAGAGCATTATTATTCCAGTTTATTATGCAGTCGGCAGGATGTATCTTTGGTGCAAATTTCTGACTTTTATTGTCCTGAGGCTTTGGGATTATTTTATTTTCAATAATATCTGAAAGAGTACGCATTACAAGTCGCGCCCCGAATTTCATGAGTCTGTCATGAAGTTCACCCGCGTTTTCAAAAGGTGATATTGTAACTTCTTTTTTCAGCAGGATATTGCCAGTATCAATTTTTTCGTCAATAAGAAATGTAGTAACTCCTGTGGTTGTTTCTCCGTTCATTATTGCATGATTTATCGGAGCTGCTCCGCGGTAGTCGGGCAGAAGGGAAGCATGCAGGTTTATCGTTCCCCGGGGTGGTATTCTCCATACACTTTCAGGAAGCATTCTGAAGGCCACAACTATAAAAAAATCGGCATGTAGATTTTTCAGGTTTTCAATGAATTCCGGATCCTTAAGATTTGCGGGCTGAAGGATATTTAACTTGCTGTATTCTGCAAATTCTTTTACTGCAGATTTCATAATCTTTCTTCCTCTGCCTGCTGGCTTATCGGGAGCGGTAACAACTCCAACTATATCAACGCCATTAATAAGCAAAGCTCCAAGAGTGGCAACAGCAAATTCAGGAGTGCCCATGAATACTATCCTGAGATTTTTCATATAATATTTGCTATCAGATCAGGTCTGAACATCACCTAGTCTTTTTTTATTTGTTTATAGCATGAAAGGTCATGTCCCATTTTATTTGCTTTGGTTTCAAGATAGAACCGATTGTGAGGGTTCGATTCAATAATTAGTGGAATAGTTTCAACTATCTGGATCCCATATCCTTCTAGTCCGGCTCTTTTAACCGGATTGTTTGAGATGAGCCGGATCTTCCCTAGTCCGAGGTCCCTCATAATGCTCGCACCTACGCCATAGTCGCGTTCATCTTCAGCGAATCCTAGTTTTATGTTTGCCTGCACAGTATCCATTCCTTCATCCTGGAGCCTATATGCTTTGATCTTATTTAAAAGGCCAATCCCTCGTCCTTCCTGACTAAGATAAACGATTACTCCTTTGCCTTCATTTTCCACCATCTCCATGGCTTTATGCAGCTGAGGACCACAATCACAGCGCATTGAGCCGAAAATATCGCCGGTAAAGCATGATGAGTGGAGTCTGACCATTACTGGTTCATCTTTTGTCCATCTTCCCTTTACCAGGGCTGCATGTTCAATGCCGTTGCTTATCTGCCGGAATGGGATAAATTCAAAATCGCCGCTTTCAGTTGGTAATTTAACCCTCTCGCCTTTCTCTATAATAGAATCTCGCTCGAGAGTATATTTTATCAGATCTTTAATTGCAATAATTTTGATATTGAATTTTTCTCTCAGCTTAACCAGATCAGGTAGTCGGGCCATTGATCCGTCCTCGTTCATTATCTCGACCAGAGCTCCTCCGGGATGTAAATTCGCAAAACGAGTGAGGTCAACTACAGCTTCAGTATGCCCGGCTCTGCGCAAAACCCCTTTCGATTTAGCCTTTAGCGGAAATATATGTCCAGGTCTCCCGAGATTAAAAGGCTTGGTAGCAGGATCAACAAGAGCGTTAATGGTCAGCGCGCGGTCAAACGCCGATACTCCGGTGGAGGTATTTTCATTCAGCAAATCGACAGACACTGTAAACTGAGTCTCATGTTTCGAGGTATTGTTTCCGACCATTAGGTTAAGATCAAGCTCTTCGCACCTTTCTTCTGGTAATGCAGCACAAATAAGCCCGCGTCCATGGGTAGCCATGAAATTGACCAGTTCAGGAGTTATTAATTCGGCAGAGCATATGAAATCACCTTCATTCTCACGATCTTCATCATCAACAACAATCAACAGTTTGCCAAACTTTATATCCTCGATCGCTTCTTCAATTGTATTCAAAACAATATCATTCATTATAATTTCTTTTAGTCTTTGGCAGATTTTTTGCCTGATTCGTTAATAAAAATTTTATATACAAAGTCTTTAAGTTTTTTAAAAAACATAAGATATGTTTCAATGTTCAAAATTACTGAATCGGTAGTTGCTTTGTAGGTAAGGAAAACTCCAACAGGGAGTAGTATGTAAGAAGCAGCCCACATACCTGCAAATGTGCCTACCACGTTTTCTTCCACAAGCTTTTGTCCTGAGATTGAAATGACATAATACACTACAAAGAAAAAGATTGAAATAACGGCAGGTGTACCCAGTCCGCCTTTCCTTATAATTGCGCCGAGTGGCGCTCCTATAAAAAAGAATACCAGGCAGGCAAAAGACATTGTCAGCTTTTTGTTCAATTCAACTTCATATCTCCTTATTCTTTTAATGTCATATTTTTGAGATTCAATTTTTTCCGTCAGAACGTTTGTACCATCTTTAATACTCTCTATGGCTTTAAAAAGAACGGTTTTCTTATCCTGTAAAGGCAGAGAATCATATAACGCTCTGGCATCGAATATTTTGTTTTTGTTTTCGCCTTTTGCCAGCAGCACTTCCGCTGTACCAAATCGTATAGGGTACAGTTTCATTGTTTTAAAATCCTCGAACTGAGTATATTGTTTCACTGCCTGTATATGACTGAGAGAATCAATTGTAAAATTCAATTGCGACATGTTCAGCATCGACGCATTTGATCTGAATATACCATCCTCGCTTCGTTGCAGGTCGAACCCTGTCAGAGGTATTACAATTGTCTGCTCCTTAAAGTCATCGCGGCGTGAAGGATATTTCCTGGATGCCTGGGCAACATTTTTCTCTTCGAGTTCAGTGTAACCATGCCCGTTGTAAAGAGTCATTATCAAACCTGTTTCATCTTTTGTCGACTTCATATAACCAGAATCAGCCAGTATTACTGAATAATTTCCCCTTCTCTGCCTGTGATCATAAATTATCAGGTTGTTAAGACGATTATTTGAAGGATCTTTGGTGGTTATCTTAATACTAAAATCAGGAACGCCGTTATAGAATGAACCAGCCTGTATGTTAATATCTGGTTTTTTCTTCCTGATGTCCCAGAGCAAAGTTCTTGCTTTGTTTGTGGAGTAGGGGAGCACGTTATTCGAAAAAAAGAAAGAAATAATCGAGATTACACCAATAAGAATAATTAACGGACGCATGATTCTGAGAAGAGGTATTCCTGATGATTTGAGAGCCGAAAGCTCACTGAATTCTCCCATATTGCCAAAAGTCATAAGCGAAGCAAGAAGTATCCCCAGAGGTAAAGCTGTTGGTACAAAGGTCAATGCGAAATGGTACATGAGCTCGCTAAGGATCTTAAAATCAAGTCCTTTCCCGGCCAGTTCATCGATATACATCCATAGGAACTGTAACAGAAGAATGATAAGCACAATAAAAAATGTGAATATCAGTGGTCCGATAAATGATTTTAATAAAAACTTGTCAATTTTCTTCATTGACTAATTACAATTGAAGTGCAAAACTACTTCATTTTTGTCAATTATTGACTCAGACATTTGTTGATTTTTGCAGGGAATGCTCCTAAATCCCTAAAGCCCTTTTAAGATCATTGATTTGTGAATCCCATAGATAGATGGAATCTTCCTTTTCTTCTGATTCAGCAAAATCAGTAATTATTAGAGCGAGGTCGTTGGTCAGTTCTTCCATATTAATACGGAATTCGAAGAAATCCGAGTCTCCGTTTCCCATGCCTAACCACTCAAAACGGACCATTTTATTCTCTTTCATTGCAGCAAGACGTGCTTTTGACTCAGTATTATTCCAGAAAAAAGTGAACAGATCACCTTCAACGTTTACCTGTTCGGCAAACCATTCACCTAAGCCCTCAGGTGTACTGAGCCTTGAGAACAGCACTTTTGGCGAACAGTTAAGATTATATTCAAGTTCGAACTTTGATCTCATTTACATAAATTATTCCTGAACCATTACTATTTCTGCAATTTAGAAAAAATATTGAAACTAAAAAACCTTATTGTAAATTTGTAACAAACTAGTTATATTTGCACCCGCAAAAAGGATAGGATTATAAAAATTCTTGTTGGCGAGATAGCTCATCCCGATAGCTATCGGGAGGTTAGAGCGCATAAAATTTGGCGAGATAGCTCAGTTGGTTAGAGCGCATGATTCATAATCATGAGGTCCCGAGTTCAATTCTCGGTCTCGCTACATCGAAAAACCCGGCACGTAGTGCCCGGGTTTTTTTGTTTCAACACCGGTGAGCTTGCTCAAAAGGTGTTAAAACAAAAAAAACCGAAAGCCACATGTAGTGTGGCGGGGTTTTCGATGTTAAGCACCCCCCCTGCGAAGAATCGCCGCAGGCAATTCTCGGTCTCGCTACACTGAGAATCTCAGTTTTTTAAGAATCTGCCACCTGATATATCCCAGAACTTATTAAAAAACGCAGTAAGCTTTTCTATTACCATGTCACGTTTCTTAGTACGGTCACCTGTTGGAGTAAACCGTGATACTGGTGGTAATACTTTAGAGATAGAAGTACCTGTTGATTGTACAAAGCCATCGCGAAAAGCATTGCTAATGAATTTGTATGTTTCGTCTTTGTCCAGATTTTCTTCTGTGATAATAGTTTCTAATTCTTCCAGTTTTTTTGCATCAACAAAAGAACTCCAATCGTCATCCACATTGGTTGAGGGTGTCAAAGATTCAATAAATTGTTCGATAAGTTCTTTTTTATTGCGAAGCTCAATACTTGAATCAATGGCTTTGCTGATGCTTATTACAATTTCTTTGTCTTTTAAATGACCTTCGTGGAATTTCTTAATTAGTGCCAGAATATAATCAATGTTGATTTCGACTTGTTTAATCAACTCCATTTCAAACACTATATCATCATTCACATTTTCGTTGTCGCCTTTGTTTTTGCCCCGGAAATCATTGTAAAGATTAATATACATACTGTGATAATCCTGGACATCGCGTTCAGTCAACATTTCATTACCTGCAAACTCATCGAATGTTGAAAGTATATTTTTGACTTTCAGAATGGCTCCATATAACCTGATAAAGTCTTTTTGGTTCTGCTCTCCAATAATTGGTTCACCAACAGGAAAGTTCTCCTGTAATTCACTTACTAATTCGACATAACCGGGAATCTCTTTATTTTCTTTTTTATAACCGTTATAATATTCATCGTATGTTTTCAGTAAAACAACGCCACCGGCTTCCTTGTCGCCGAATAATGCAATGCTCTCGTTGGTTGCTTTTTCCAGATTACGAAAGCAGATAATATTACCGAATGTTTTTATTGAGTTGAGAATACGGTTTGTACGTGAGAAGGCTTGTAAAAGACCATGCAAACGTAGGTTTTTATCCACCCAAAGAGTGTTCAAAGTGGTTGCATCAAATCCTGTCAGAAACATATTGACAACAATCAACAGGTCTATTTCACGGTCCTTGACCCTTTGCGATACATCTTTATAATAGTTTTGAAATTTATCGCTGGAAGTATCATAATTGGTTTTGAATAGCTTATTGTAATCCTTTATGGCAGCATCCAGAAAATCGCGTGAACTTTGATCTAACCGGCTGGTGTCTTCAAGGTTTTCATCCTCAATAATCCCATCAATTTCAGGGTCATCTTCATTTACAGTAAAACTATAAATTGTAGCTACTTTCAGTTGTTTATCGCTTGGCAAACCAGCCATTTGATTTTTAAATTCGGCATAATAACTTTTTGCTACATCTATAGAAGTAACAGCAAAAATAGAATTGAAACCAGCTAAACGGCGGTCTTTTAACTGATAAAAGCTATTGCGTTTAGTCTTTTGGTCGAAATGTTCCCGGATATACTTCACGATATTGCTTATTCGCTCCGGCGCTGCCAATGCCCTTTCCCTGTCAATGTTCCATACTTTCTCGTCCAGTATGTTTTCCTGCTCCTTCATTGTACTGATATAGTCAATGCGAAACGGAAGTACATTTTTATCGGTTATGGCATCCACAATGGTATAAGTATGCAACTTAGCGCCAAAGGCTTGCTCGGTAGTCCGCAAATCGGCACGGCTGTTACTGCTTGAGTTTACAGCAAAAATGGGGGTGCCTGTAAAACCAAAGAGGTGATACTTTTTAAATGTCTTTGTAATGGACGTGTGCATATCACCAAACTGTGAGCGATGACACTCATCAAAAATGATAACGACATGTTGCCCGAAAACAAGGTGATTCTTTTGTTTTTTAATCAGAACCGACAGTTTTTGAATGGTGGTAATGATAATTCGAGCCTTTGGGTCTTCGAGTTGATTTTTGAGAATAGCGGTATTGGTATTGCT
>JBBRSO010000142.1:0-7469 GCA_038245405.1 Bacteroidales bacterium | reverse complement strand
TCAATCAAAATAATGTCTGAACAGGAAAACATATCTGCTAAAGAAATAAAACCCATCAGGAATGATGTTTCTGAAATAAAGTGGTATGCACTCTACACAAGGCCTCGTGCGGAGAAGCTAGTATTCCAGCGGCTTGAAGAAGAAGAGATTGAGACATTCCTTCCGCTTCAAAGGACATACCGCATATGGAGCGACAGAAAGAAGCTTGTTGAGAAGCCACTTCTTCCTTCGTATATATTTGTAAAGACAAATAAAAAGAATTTCCCAAAAGTATATATGATCACTGGTGTTGTCAAATTCGTGTCATTCGAAGGACAACCTGTGTCGATACCCCAGAAGCAGATAGATAACCTGCGTCTGCTCATTAACAGCGACGCTGAGATTGAAGTAACATCCGAAAAGTTTGCAACCGGCGATAATGTTGAAGTGGTAAGCGGAGCGCTTGCAGGTCTCACCGGTGAGCTCATCAGGATTGGCAGCAAAAACCGTGTGGTAATAAGGATCGACAGGCTTGACCAGAATCTGATTCTCAAGATCCCGAAAAGCTTTCTGAAGAAGATGGGATAGGTGTGCGGTGTGCGGTGCGCGGTGCTGCTGAAGAATGGGATGTTATCCGGTCACAATCTGCTGCCGCATCTAAGTCTATGCAGTCATAATATGTGACCGCATCCCAAAAGAAACGAAATATGGGTCAACCCCAATCTCCCTTTCTCTCATAGCCATCAACCTATGAGATTTTAAACGAAATTTAAATAGGATAAATTTCCCCTCCTTTTTTCGAAGGAGGGGTGCCCCGGACAGAAATTTACGACACTTAAGATTAATTTATTCCGGGCCGGGGTGGTTACGCTCAGATAATTAAAAACTACCTAATTGTGGCTATTAATCAACCACCCCGTCATGACTTTTTTTTATTTAATTTTTTTTAGAACCGCAGATAATCTATATTATAAAAGTTTAACTGTCCTGGAGGTCATGCCACCCCTCCTTGAAAAGTAGGGGAAAGTTTACAGCACCCCGCAGCGCGCACCCCGAACATTTATTCGCCTCTAAAAAATGTTTGTTAATAACAAACAAATCAGTTTGTTATTAACAAACAATATTGTATTTTTGTAAAAAACAAAATGTATGTTACTGAAATCTGAGATTGGAAGAATTCGTGAATTACAATTTGAGGTAATAACTAAAAGTGAAACCGGATTAAAGCGTGAATTCGAAGGAAAGTTGCCTGATCCCGGGCATCATGCACTAATCATAACAGGAATACGAAGATGTGGCAAGAGCACACTTTTGTATCAGATTATTTCAGAAAAGTACCCGGAGGCATTCTTCTTAAATTTTGACGATAACAGGTTATACGGTTTTGAACACAATGATTTTTCGCGTCTTGATGAAGTAATTTTGGAATCTGGAAAGAAAGTCCTGATTTTTGATGAACTTCAGGAAGTTGATGGTTGGGAACGATATGTCAGGCAGAAACTTGATGAGAACTACAAAGTGGTTCTTACAGGGTCGAATGCATCTTTGCTTAGTAAAGAACTTGGGACAAAGTTGACAGGAAGATATATCTCGAAGGAACTTTTCCCATTCTCTTTCCGGGAATTCACAGATTTTGAATCAATTGAACAAAATGAAGAAGCAGTTTTGAAATACTTGAATATGGGCGGATTTCCTGAGTATTTAAAATCAAAACAGCCTGAGATACTGGCTCATCTTTTTGATGATATTCTGATTCGCGATATTGTAGTAAGATATGGAATAAGGGATATTAAAAGCCTTCAACGTCTCGCTTTATACCTCATAACAAACATTTCAAAACTTGTAACAGGTTCAAAATTGAAGCAGGCTATCGGAATCTCTGCAACAAGTACTATAATGGAATATTTTTCTTATCTTGAATCATCATACCTTTTTTATTTTGTACCGAGATTCAGCTATTCGGCTAAGTCTCAGATGATTAATCCTCGCAAAGTGTATGCAGTTGATCCGGGATTAATAACCGTCAACACTTCATCCTTTTCTGATGACAAAGGAAGAAGACTGGAAAATGCAGTGTATATTTATCTCAGGGCTTCGTACAAGGACATTTACTATTTTTTAGAAAAGAATGAGTGTGATTTTATTGTGATGAGAAGAGCAGTTAATCCATTGATAATTCAGGTGTGTTACACACTTGATAAAGACAATCTTGAACGGGAACTTAATGGATTGTATGCAGCTTTAAAATCCTTTGGATTAAGTGAGGGGATAATTGTCACGTTTAACCAGCGCGACAAATTCATTCGGGACGGACTCATTGGAAATGTTGTCCCAGCCGCTGAGTTTTTATCCGGGAGCTTATAAGTTCAGAGTAAGAGCATCCCGCATACCCAGCACCCAACCTTTTTTTACCACGGATTTCACTTAGAGCACGGAGAAGAAACACGGAGAAGAAGCAGGAAAACACCAAAGGGTCTTAACTGAAATTTAAATAGGATAAATTTCCCCTCCTTTTTTCGAAGCTAATCTTTATACACATCTATGGATTTGTCTCATTCCTTGTCATTTACCCCCTGCCCCCTAAAGGGGGTTCAAGAACCGCAATACATCTGAGTATCTCATCAATTACTTTATTGAGGTCTGTAAATACTTCATTATTAGTGAATCTCAATAGTTTTACTTCAAATTGTTCAATGTCATGACTTCTTCCATCATCATACTCAATGACCTCATATTTCAGATGAATTTCTCCATCAATTTCTACTGAGATAATTCTCTTCAAGCCCCCTTTAGGGGGTTGGGGGTAAAAAAGGTGGAATGATAAAACTTATCTGTTATGATATAAGATGTGTATAAAGGGTAGTTTTTCGAAGGAGGGGTGGACCGGACAGAAACTTACGACAAATAAGATTAATTTATTCCGGGCCGGGGTGGTAGTGCTTTAAAATTTCAGTTTAAACCTGGGAGATCCCTCATCCTTCCACAATAAAGGTTCTGAATTATTATCCATAGTATGTTTTTTTGTGGAAGGATTCGGGATGACATATCATTTTATCAGGATGAAGGGAAGGAAGAAGCGGCGATTCGACAAGCTTTTCGGGAAATGCTTAAAATTGTTTCGAATCGCCGCTTCTTCCTTCCCTTTTTCTCCCTTAACTTAATTGTCATCCCGAATTTCTTACACAAAAATTAAACATCAGGTAATAATACTTAACCAATCTTTGTGGAAGAAAATGAGGGATCTCCCAGGTTTTGTCAAATTTCTGTAAGTAATATTGATTGTAAAGATCAATATATGGAGATCGGTGGTTATGCTCAGATAATTAAGAACCATCTAATTGTGGCCATTAATCAACCACCCCGTCATGACTTTTTTTTATTTAAATCTTTTTAGAACCGCAGATAATCTATATTATTAAAATTTGACTGTCCTGGAGGTCATGCCACCCCTCCTTGAAAAGTAGGGGATGGAGAATTTATGCCTCACGCCTGTAGCCCAACGCCTGACACCATTAGTCTTGCGGTCATGCGGTCCTTCAGTCTTTCAGTCTTAAGTTCCATAAACCCATCAACCATCAACTCTTTAACCCTTCAATTTTTCATCATTCAACTCATAAACTTAAAGAAACTCTTGAATAACCGTGTATATATAAAGTTTATGTTTAAATTTACACGGTAAGTATATTCTAAAAATGAGCCTGGTAAAAAGAAGATTAACCAAAGAAATACAGGAGAGTCTGAAACACTTTCCCGTAGTGGCTCTCACAGGGCCCAGGCAGTGTGGAAAATCAACACTCATAAAGTATCTTCTGGGAAACAAAGAGTTGATATATCTCGATCTGGAAAGGGAATCGGACCTCAGAAAACTGGATGAAGCAGAATGGTTCTTTCAATCTCAGAAAGGTAAAACCATCTGTCTTGATGAGATACAGCGCAAACCTGAAATATTCCCCTTGATACGAAGTCTTGTTGATGAATGGGGAAGCAACGGCAGTTTTGTTGTTCTCGGATCCGCATCAAGAGATCTTTTAAGGCAGAGTTCAGAGTCGCTTGCCGGTAGGATTTCATATAAACACCTCACCCCGTTTTTGTGGAGTGAAATTAACGAGAAAGATCCAATGGAACACTATCTCACCCGTGGTGGATTTCCCAGGTCGTTCCTGGCTGAAAATGATAGTGTTTCAATGGAATGGAAAGAAAATTTTATTTCAACATTCATTGAGAGAGACCTTATACAGTGGACCGGTTCATCTCCTTCTTCAGTACGAAGGCTCTGGCAGATGCTGGCTCATATTAACGGACAGATTGTGAACTACTCAGCTTTGGCGAATTCTTTAGGTATCAGCAGTGTGACGGTAAAAAATTATATAGATTTGCTGCAATCGACATTTATGGTAGATATTGTTCCTCCGCACCTGTCAAATGCAGGTAAGAGACTTATCAAAGCGCCAAAAGTGTATATAAGCGATACAGGGATTCTCAGTGCGCTTCTTGGATTAACCGGATTTGATCAGCTGGCGGGACATCCGGTTTTCGGCAGCCTCTGGGAGGGGAATATTCTTTCAAATCTGAAAGGTCATTTCCCTGGTGTCGATATAAGATTCTACAGGACTAATCATGGCTCTGAAATTGATTTTCTGGTAAATCTTCCTGGTGTGTTTATTGCTGTTGAATGCAAAGCTTCCAAAGCTCCTGTTATATCTCGCGGAACATATACCGCTATAGATGATCTGAAACCTCAGCATACATTTATTGCAGCTCCGGTTGAAAGAGGGTATTCGGTCAGAAAAGACATATCCGTAGTAAACATGTCAGAACTTTTAGTCGAAATCAGTAAACGAGTGTAATTCATGGATTGCGTTAACCGGCACCAATAAATTTCCCCTCCTTTTTTCGAAGGAGGGGTGGCCCGGACAGAAATGTGCGACAAATGATAATAGCTCTTCCCGGGACGGGGTGGTAGTGCTCAGATAATTAAAAATATCTATTTGTGGTCTTCATCAACCACCCCGTCATGACCTTTTCTCTATTTAAATCTTTTTAGAACCGCAGATAATCTATATTATAAAAATTTAACTGTCCTAAAGGTCATGCCACCCCTCCTTTAAAAGTAGGGGAAATTCACAGACTCTCTTGCACACCGCACCCCGCACACCGCACACCGCACCCCGCACCCAGCACCTACCTCACCACCACCTTTCCCACATACCTCATCCCTTCCGACTTCATCTCAATGAAATAGATCCCCTTCACTGACGGAGCACTAACCTGAATGACAGAGTTTTTAAAGAATTCGGTTTTTTGTAAGCCGCTTACTTTTGTTCCTATTATATTGATGATACTCACAGAAGCAATCTTGCCATCCCAGCTGTCTTTAAGTGGTTGTATATATATTGAATATCCCGATTGATAGATCTTAAATTCCATTTGTGGAATAACAAGATCCTTTATACCCGTAGTAAGGTTAACAGTAAGTGTCCGTAACACACTTGTTGCCGGATTGAAATTTGAATTCCCAGCCTGTGATGCAGTAATTACAGATGTTCCTGCGCTTACGATATGTACCAGGTTGCCCGTGACTGTCGCCACAGCGGTATTACTGCTTGTGAAACTGACCATGAGTCCTGAGCTTGCAACTGCATTCAATGTGAAATCTGGATCACCCAGTGTAACCTCCGGTATTGGACCGAAAGAAATTGTCTGGTTTGCAACCCCTACCGCCAGTGTTCTTGTATATTTAGCCGGGGCATAAGTAACGTTTCCTGCCTGACGCGCAGTTATATAGGATGATCCGGCTGAAAGGATTGTAACTAAACTACCGAGTGTTGTTGCAACAGCCAGGTTTGAACTGGAATATGTAAGAGACAGTGCGCTGTTCGATGTAGCTCCCGGGTTAAAGTTCGGATCTCCAACCTGTTTTAAGGGTAAATCCGGAAAAGTTATTGTTTGCGCCAAAAGAGTTACCGGCTGGTCTGTAAATGTAAAAAGAGGTGCCCCTGCAAACCCGATTACAGTTCCCTGTGTATATGAAACTAATACCGTTTCAGACCCGGTAAGTGGTGTCGGCAGCAATAATAATATTGTATTCTGGTCGCCGGGCTTCAGGCTTGCAGTGAGAGGTGTTACAGGCACTCCGTTAACGGTTACTGAAAATTGATTCTGTTTTCCGGATGGATCGGACATCATCACATCGAATTGTAGTTCAACACCTGTATTCTTTGCCGTGTTGAGCAAATTAGGAACCCCGGCAGGACTGACATTGATTGTTACAAGTGCAGCTGGCGAATCACCGGTATCATCATGGATCTTATAATTGAAATTGCCGGCATTGTTCCCGGAGTTTCCGCTGGCCTCATAAATCACATTTCTCCCGGGATCGGTAACAGTTGCCGGTACGGCTGTGATTAATGTTCCTTTTGCGCCTGCGTTATACTGATATAATTTGCTTTGCGCCGGAAGGGAAGCCACAATTGCCGTTTTAGCGCTTGCATCACCGCCGGTGTATTGAAGTTTCAGGGTTTTTTCCTGGTTAAGCTCCACCCAGCTTATTTGCGGAACAGCTGCGAGAGGCGGGGTACTGCTGGTTGAGAATTTCTTTATTTCACACCAGGTGGTACCTGTGGCATTCGTTGCAAAGACACCCCAATATCGTGTTGCATCGAGTGGTAACCCTGTTACATTAAAGGATGTACTGGAACCTGCAGAATGGTAAGTTGCTCCGGCAAGGTCGGGGGAAGATGAAATCAATAAAGAATATGATGCAGCGTTTCCGGCATCTGCCCAGGAAAAGCTGTAATCAGAACCGATAACAGCATTTTGAGGCGGACTCAGGAGAGAAGGTATTGCAGGTTCAGGGAGTGCTAAATTGGTAGTTAGATAAACGCCATCATAATTTGCATCAGAATTTAAGGTATAGGTTGAACCGCTGGGTGTATATAGCAAAGTTTTTCCTGTTGAGACTGCTGAGGCGTCATGGAAGGCATACTGAACTCCGATGGTCCCATCGGCATTTTCAAGGCCAATCGATGCGCTTTCCCCTTTAGCTCTTACAGAGGTATTATCCACAATTAGCCGGTATTGAACCTTTATTGTGTTTGATGTTTCCTGAAGTATTACCGAGAATGTACCCATATAAGCCGGAGCGCCAAAAAAGCCCATGTTTGAGAACTGGATGACAAGTGTTCTGTTTGGTGCGGCTCCGAAACTTTTATACAGTATTTTTCCTGTTCCGTCAACGAGAAGGTCATCCCAGAAAGCTGCAATGAAATTATTAGGTGCAGCAGCATCAGGTATAGCTGTTTCTAAGAACGCAAGATTCGAGACATCAGCGCTGAAAAAAACCATTCCGTTATCGCTGACATAGAACTGACTGTATGAATTATTAAAATAGGTGAAATTAAAACCTATGTCATAAGGCCCATAGACAGCCTGATCCACATACCCAGTCTTAATAATATTTCCCTGGTATATAGTTTCAGTCGGTTGTGCAT
>JBBRSO010000141.1:0-7523 GCA_038245405.1 Bacteroidales bacterium | reverse complement strand
GATTTCAAACTTCTTCAATCCTAATTTTTGAAAGCGTTTGAAGAGATAGGCGGCGCCTCCGATTTCTGATCAAACAACAGAAAGATATCCTCAGAACATGCGAGTATCAGATTCCCTATGCCTTTGAATGCAAGCGTATTTGCCTGGGTCTGCACCTTCTGATTCCAGATTGGCACCCATGACAAAATATGGGAATTGATAAATCGTCTGATTTCATGTCTTAGCTCAACCTGGCAAGCCTCATCATCCAGTATAAGATATTTATCGATAAGAAGCGTAAGGAACAATAACTCGATGCCAAGATGATCGTCATCAATCTTTCCTTTAAACTTCGATTTCCATCCGTAAGACTCATAAAATTCGGTGACTTTTAAATCACGAGAACCTGAGTACTTAAAAATATCGTAACTGTAGTCAGATTCGTAAGCCGGAGCCAATGCCATGCATTCCCTCTTGAATAATCTTAAGAAATCTTCATGCAGTTGTTTTCCAAAAGTATTTCTATCGGCAAATGATTCTCTCAGCTGTGAGGCAGCTTTTACAAAGGTCGGATTTGAACTCGATACCGGCAGATTCCTGAGTATACCTTTTTCCCAGAAATCCACTATGCATTCCTCCGAAGGTTCATGCATGATCATACTCCCTGCAAAGTAGAACAAGAGGTTGTATCCTTTTAACACGTTATGATTATGGCTTTTATTATCCATTACTGCTAGTAATTTGTTGTTTTCAAAATCAGAAGTTCAAGGAAATAAGTGATGGGCTGATAACTTGAAAAGGATAACGAATTTAAAAACGATTTGTTCGATTAAAAAGAGGTTGTTAAAAATTATTCATTTCTACTTTGTAACTTTCTGGCCAGTAGGTCGCAAATTGATTTTCGAGAGATGTGGAGGCTATTTCGCGAAATCTGCCAGCTTATCGGGATATATATTATTGTCAACTTTGGCCTTGATTTCCTTGAAACATTTGATAGTATATTCCACATCTTCAATGGTATGTCCTGCCGTAGGGATGAGTCGTAACATAACAACATCGCGTGGTACAACCGGGTAAATTACCACTGAACAGAAGATCCCGTAATTCTCGCGAAGATCATGTATCATCTGCGTAGCCTGTGGAACGCCACTTTTCATATATACAGGTGTGACAGCTGACTCAGTTTTCCCAAGATTAAATCCTGCATCACGCAATCCCTTTTGAAGTGCATGAACAATTTTCCAAAGTTTTTCTTTCTGTTCAGGGTGAGCCTGAATATACTCGAGTCTGTAAATAGCTCCGAGGGTCATTGCCATAGGCAGTGATTTTGCATAGATCTGGGACCGAAGGTTATATCTCAGATAGTTGATAACATCTTTTGTGCTGGCAACAAAACCACCAATACCGGCCATAGATTTAGCGAATGTGGCAAAATACACATCTATTTGATCCTGTACACCAAAATGCTCACCTGTTCCGGCACCAGTTGCACCCATTGTTCCAAAACCATGCGCATCGTCAACCAGTAACCTGAACTGATATTTCTTTTTTAATTCTGTTATCTTATCCAGTTTACCCAGATCACCAGCCATCCCAAAGACTCCTTCAGTGATAACCAGAATGCCGCCACCTGATCCTTCGGTGAGTTTCTGAGCTCTCTGCAGTTGTTTTTCGCAGCTCTCAATATCGTTATGTGGAAATACAAACCTCTTGCCCATATGAAGACGTAATCCATCCATTATGCATGCATGAGACTCCGAATCATAAACAATAACATCATGCCTGTCGACAAGCGAGTCGATTATCGAAACCATTCCCTGGTATCCGAAATTGAGAAGAAAAGCGTCCTCTTTATGAACAAAGCGGGCTGCCATCTCTTCAAATCTTTCATGATTTGTACTGTGTCCCGACATCATCCTGGCACCCATTGGATAGGCGAGGCCATATTTTAAGGCCGCTTCACCATCAACTTTTTTTATCTCAGGGAGGTTAGCCAGGCCCAGATAATTATTGAGACTCCATGTCAGTACCTTTTTTCCCCTGAAAGTCATATGAGGTTCTATTTCTCCTTCAAGCTTCGGAAAAGCAAAATAGCCATGTCCGAATTCCTGATAAGCGCCGATAGAGCCCCTGTTATGTTTTATCTTTTCAAATATGTCCATGATTTAGGCTTTGTAAAAAAATTTCTCAAATTTAGGAATTAGAGATATTACAGTAATACCTATTTATACCTAATTTCCCATTGACCAACCTTAATCTATAATAAATGCATAATTAATACGTTTTTATGCCTTAAATGAAATAATTTCAGTAATTTTGCGCAACAATTTTTTATATGAGATTAAGATTACATATCGTCCTGATTTCGCTCGTTTTACTAAGCTCCTGTGGGCAGTATGAAAAGCTTTTAAAAAGTGAGGATTTTGAGCTGAAAAAGACAAAAGCAAAAGAATATTTTGCTGAGGGGCAATATGTTAAAGTTACAGAACTGCTTACACAGATCCTTCCCCGCTTCAGGGCTACCGAAGAAGCAGAGGACCTGAACTGGATGAATTGTCAGTCTTATTATGGCATGAAAGATTACTTTATGGCTGGAAGCTATTTCAAGTCATTTATCGATCAGTTTCCGTTTGGCAAACACGCCGAAGAAGCCAATTACATGTCAGCACTTTGCGATTATAATATCTCTCCAAAACCCGAACTAGATCAGACTAACACCAAAAATGCTATCGAAGGATTTAATATTTATCTGAATCGTTTTCCAAACAGTCCGAGAGTTGAAGAGAGTAAAAAAATGATAGGTGAACTTCAGGATAAACTTGTTGAAAAATCATATCTGAATGCAAAGCTCTACTATGATATGAAACAGTATAAAGCTGCTGTAGTAGCTCTTAACAACAGCCTGAAGGAATATGCCACTACAAAATACAGGGAAAAGATGATGTATCTTAAGCTTAACTCACTTTTCCAATACGCTGAGCTTAGCATGGTTAATAAGCAAAAAGAAAGATATCAGGCTGCGCTTGATGATTATTATTCATTTATGGAAGAATTTCCAAAAAGCACCTACTCTAAGGATGTTAATGGAATTTACCAGAAAACAAACAAATTCTTAAAGGCAGGTATACCTGACACCGGAATTAAATAATTGATATATTTATGGATTACAGAAAATCAGTAGCACCCGTAACAACTGTTACACGCAATCTGGACCTGATGACTCAGGGAACCGGAAATATTTATGAAACCGTAATTGTAGTCTCAAGAAGAGCCAATCAGATATCTGTTGAGATGAAACAGGAACTGAATAAGAAACTTGAAGAGTTTGCATCATATAGCGATAACCTGGAGGAAGTATTTGAAAACCGCGAACAGATTGAAATATCAAAATTTTACGAACGGTTACCAAAACCAACTCTCATAGCTTTACAGGAACTTGAAGAAGGCAAAATCTTCTACAGGAATCCTGAGAACCCTCCTAAACAGAAGTAACATCTGTCAAAAATGCTGAAAGGCAAAAACATACTTATTGGAGTCACCGGAGGTATTGCAGCTTATAAAACTGCAACTATCATCCGGTTGCTTGTTAAAAATGGTGCGGAAGTAAGAGTTATAATGACTGAACATTCAAAAGAGTTCATAACTCCTCTTACTCTGTCAGTTTTATCCAAAAATCCGGTTTATTCTGAATTTTTTGATCCGGGAAATGGCAACTGGAACAGCCACGTTGACCTTGGTCGCTGGGCTAATCTTTTTCTTATAGCCCCCGCAACAGCAAACACGGTAGCGAAAATGGCAAATGGGATTGCAGACAATCTTCTGCTTACAACATATCTGTCGGCCAGATGTCCGATCTTCGTGGCTCCATCGATGGATATGGATATGTTAAGCCATCCGGCATCGATAATAAACATCGAGACATTAAAGGCTTTTGGAAACACAATCTTTGAACCTGCCAGCGGAGAGCTGGCAAGCGGTCTCTCCGGTAAAGGACGAATGGCTGAACCTGAAGAAATAGTGAAAGAAATCGAGAACTTCTTCACGAAAAAAAAAACTATAAGCCTCTGACGGGCAAACACCTTCTTATAAATGCCGGCCCCACGCGTGAACCAATTGATCCGGTACGTTTTCTAAGCAATCATTCCTCGGGTAAGATGGGTATTGCATTAGCCGATGCAGCCGCTGAGTATGGAGCCACTGTCGATCTGGTGCTGGGTCCGGTAAATATCACTCCAAAAAACAATACTGTAAATACTGTAAATGTGATAACAGCCCAGTCGATGGCTGATGAGTGCTTAGCACGTTTCAGCGATTGCGATGTAGCAATACTCGCAGCTGCAGTTGCCGATTTCACACCCGAAGAAATCTCTACAAAAAAAATAAAGAAAGAAAAAAGCGATTTCATACTGAGGCTGAAGCCCACAACAGATATTGCAAAAACACTGGGATCAGCAAAAAAGACAACACAGATCCTTGTAGGTTTCGCACTGGAGACCGATAATGAAATCGCAAATGCAAAAGACAAGCTTGCCAGGAAAAATCTCGATCTGATAATCCTGAATTCATTAAATGAAAACGGTGCTGGTTTTGGCCACGACACAAACAAGATTACAATCATAGACCGGAACAATATTATTGATAAATTTGAGTTGAAATCAAAAGAAGCAGCTGCAAAGGATATTCTTGATAAAATTGTTTCTTTGATTCCTTAATGATGATCTTATTATGATGTATCGTTTCAAAAATCTCACAATACTCTTCCTGTTGTTGCTGACAGGAACTCTGAGCGCTCAGGAGCTTAACTGCAATATTCAGATATCGGCTCAGCGTATACAAGGTTCCAACAGGCAGGTGTTTGAAAGCATGCAGCGTGATCTTTATGAATTCATGAATAACACAGTATGGACAAATCATGTGTTCAGCTATGCAGAAAGGATCGATTGCAATATATTAATCAATCTGAACGATCAGTTATCGGCCGACGAGTTCAGAGGTACTATACAAATACAGCTGAGCCGGCCGGTTTTCAATACAACCTACAAATCGACAGTCCTCAATTTTATAGATAACAGCTTTCAATTCAGATACGTGGAATTTCAGCCTCTCGAGTTTGATCCCAATACATACAGATCGAGCCTGGTTTCAGTTCTTGCCTACTATACCTATATGATTCTGGGATTCGATTACGATTCGTTCTCACCGTTGGGAGGTACTGAATTTTACCAGATGGCAGAAAAGATTGTTACAAGTGCACAAAATGCTCCGGAACCAGGTTGGAAACCATACGACGGCTCACGAAACAAAAACAGATATTGGCTTGTTAAAAACGCTCTTGGTAAAGAATATGAAGGCGTACGGCTATTCCTTTACGAATATAATCTGAACGGCCTCGACAGAATGGAATCAAAGATTGCCGAAGCCAGGACAAATATGGCGGAAAGCCTCAAACTTATTCAGGAAGTTTACAGGAAAAAGCCCGATCCTTTCATGTATCTTGTCCAGATTGTAATGGAAGGAAAATCAGACGAACTTATAAATGTTTTTAGTGAAGCTTTTCCTGAAGAGAAAAGCCGTGTAGTGCAGATACTGACAGAAATTGATCCTGCAAACAAAACAAAATATGAAAAGATCAATTCATCCAACTGACCATAAGACAGTGATATGCTCATAAAATTGTTTGTTCAGAATTATGCTCTTATAAAAGAACTGGACGTTGAACTTGAAAACGGACTGACAATAATCACCGGCGAAACTGGCGCAGGTAAATCAATACTTTTAGGGGCACTCTCACTGATCCTTGGAACACGGGCTGATTCATCAGTTCTACTCGATAAGAATGAAAAATGTATCGTGGAAGGATCTTTCAGGATTGATGATTATATGCTAAATGATTTTTTTACTTCAAATGAACTGGATTACGAGGCTGTTTCAACACTCCGGAGAGAAATTAATCCTGCCGGGAAATCACGGGCTTTTATTAATGATACTCCTGTCACCATTAATTTGCTTAAGGAGCTGGGTGACAGGCTGATCGATATTCATTCTCAACATCAGACCCTGATGCTAAGTGATAATTCGTTTCAGCTAAACCTTATAGATTCATTTTCCGGAACGGCAGGACTCAAAAAGAAATACAGTGAAGCTTTTTCTGTCTACCGCCGTCTGATGAAAGAATATGAAGTAACTAAAGGGAAAGCAGATAAGAACAAGACTGATCTGGAGTACTACCGGTTTCAGTTCAATCAGCTTGAGGAAGCAAAACTGGAAGAAGGCGAACAGGCAGACCTGGAAGCAGAACAGGAGTTATTGAGCCATACGGAGGAGATAAAACTTGGTCTTTCTACCTCTTCCAATCTATTTTACTCGGAAAGTATTTCTATTCTCTCTATGCTGAGAGAGGTAAAGCTGAATCTGGCAAAAATCAAAACATTCCTCAGTGAAGGCGAAAACCTTCTGTTGCGTACCGAATCGGGTATAATTGAACTTGATGATCTTGCTGCAGAAATTGAAAAACTGTCAGTATCCGTTGAAGCTGATCCCGCCCGGCTTCTTCATGTCAATAACAGACTTGATACCATTTATTCTCTGATACAGAAACACAGAGTAAGCAACCTAGATGATCTGATATTAAGGAAAAAGGAAATCGAAGGATTAATAAATACAATTGTTTCGGGTGATGAACGCTTATCAGAAATTGAATCTCTGATCGAAAAGGAAAGCAATTTACTGAAGACACTTTCTGAGGAAATATCCGAAAAAAGAAAAAGTGTCGTGCCTGAAATAGAATTGAAAATTACGGAACTGCTCAAACAGCTCGGTATCCCAAACGCAAAATTCAGAATATCATTATTAAGGTTGAAAGAATTTTCAGGAAGCGGTATCGATCATGCCGACTTTCTTTTCAGTGCCAATAAACAGATTGCGCCCGAGAATCTTGCCAGAATAGCCTCAGGTGGAGAATTGTCGCGCGTAATGCTCAGTCTTAAATCGCTTCTTACGAAAAACAATAATCTGCCCACTATCATATTCGACGAAATCGACTCAGGTGTATCCGGCGAGGTGGCTGATAAGGTAGGTCAGATCCTGGCAGGGATGGGCAAATACATGCAGGTAATCAATATCACCCACCTGCCGCAGGTGGCATCCAGAGGTACACGTCATTACCATGTCTATAAGGACGACACGGATAATTCATCATTTACACGTGTTAAACTGCTATCCCCCGAAGAGAGAATACTGGAGGTGGCCAGATTACTAAGCGGCAGCGAAGTTACCGAAACCGCAATGAAGAACGCGAGGGAGCTTCTCAAGGCAGGATTCAACTAGAACTTATCAACTCTTCCGAAACAACCCCCAACCCCCCATATGGGGGGCTATAAGACCCGGTAAAGCATAAAGTCCCCTATTTGGGGGATTTAGGGGGTTGCCAGCCAGAGGGAATAGCCTCAGCATGGATATAGACACTTTTCCAATATTTTAGTATTTTTGTACTATTGTTTGCTGTGAACCATACAAAATCATAAACATTATGAGAGACGGATTAT
>JBBRSO010000140.1:0-7653 GCA_038245405.1 Bacteroidales bacterium | reverse complement strand
GGTATGTTAGCGGAGAATTTGCCACAGATGTCTTTAAGATCTCACCCGTCTGTTTGTTAAACATCCCAGGTGCATGAAATGCTGTCTGATGCGCCTCTGCTTGTTTAAAGCCCTTGCCCTTTACAGTGACGCAATGAAGAATCTTGGGTCCGGGAATTCTTTTCAGGTCCTCAAGAACTTTTATCAAATGCTGGACATCATGCCCGTCGATTGGTCCAAAATACCTGAAGTTAAGTCCTTCAAAAAGATTGCTCCTGTCGAGAATAGTACTCTTTGCCCCAGCCTCAATCTGTGCAGCCAGTGTTCGTGCATTCGGACCTAGTTTTCCGAAAATGCCAAGGGCTCTCCAGACTCTGTTCTTGAGCCTGTTATATGTTCTGCTTGTGGTAATATCGAGAAGATACTCTTTAAGGGCTCCCACATTGGCGTCAATAGCCATATTGTTGTCATTCAGGATGACCAATAGATCAGACTGACCGATGCCTGCATTATTCATTCCTTCAAAAGCCTGTCCTGCAGTCATTGCTCCATCTCCTATAACGGCTATAACATGCCTGTTCTCTTTTTTATTGGAAGCGGCAACAGCCATACCCAGAGCTGCAGATATTGAGGTTGAGGAATGCCCGGTGCCAAATGAATCATACTCACTCTCAGCCATCTTTGGGAATCCGCTGATGCCCTTATATTTCCTGTTTGTATCGAAGATCTCGCGACGGCCGGTAAGTATCTTATGTCCATAAGCCTGATGCCCTACATCCCATACTATTTTATCATAAGGAGTATTGAAAACATAATGCAGGGCAACGGTAAGTTCAACGACACCCAGACTGGCACCAAAATGTCCGGGATTATTGCAAACTACATCAATAATGAACTGACGCAGTTCTGCGCTCACCTGAGTAAGGTCTTCCGGATCAAGTTTCCTCAGATCGTCGGGGGTATTTATTTTAGAGAGTAAATTCTCTTCTTTATGCATGGAGTGTTTAAAAGAAATAATCCGCAAATATAGCAATTATTATTCCTGAGTGATTGCTGATCCATCCCATGGATTTTCTTATTTTTGTTTCAGAATCGTTGAGAAAGACACAATTTTTCAGACAGTCAGTTTTAATTAAATTCAATATGTAATATGAAGAGATCCGTCATTTATATCGTGGGGTTTATAGGATTAGTTTTACTATCATACTCGTGTGTTCCCGGTAAGAAATACAGTGGTTTACAGGGTACCAGCAGGAATTTCATGCTGGAGCGTGATGATTTCAAAGCTGATAATATCGGACTGGGGATGCAGAATAATGAGTTAAAAGCAAAGCTTGCACTGCTTGAGAAACAGGCGGGAACAGTGCAGGATGAGATTAGCTCTGCGCAAAATGAACGTGATAAGGCGATAGAAGATTATAACCGGATGTCGACTAAATACTCTGAATTACAGAATGCCCAGGAAGATCTTATAAAAGGCAATGTAAAGGAAACCCAGCGTCTTCTCAGTGAGTTGCAGGCTGCACAGGCAAACCTGCAGAAAAAAGAAGATCTGCTCCGGCAGCTTGAACAAAACCTCGATAACAAGAAAGCTTCACTTGATGAACTGACATTTGAACTTGAAAAACGGAATACAAGGCTTGCTGAACTCGAAAAGATTCTTGATGCCCAGAAAAAGATGGTTCAGGATCTTAAGAATAAAGTGTCAGAAGCGCTCCTTGGATTTGAAAATAATGGCCTTACAGTTTCTATGAAGAATGGTAAGGTTTATGTCTCGCTTGAAGAAAAACTTCTTTTTAAATCAGCAAGCTGGGATATAGATGCTAATGGCAGGAATGCATTAAAAAAACTTGCAGGGGTATTGGAGAAGAATAAAGATATACAGATAATGATTGAGGGACATACTGATAATGTACCATATAACCCCGGAAACAGTCAGTTAAAAGATAACTGGGATCTGAGCGTTAAAAGAGCCACCACAGTTGTAAGGGTATTGCTGGAAGGATCGTCCATTGATGCAAAACGATTGACAGCTTCAGGCAGGAGCCAGTATGCACCCGTCGATGACCATAATACCACCGATGCCCGTCAGAAGAACAGGAGAACGGAGATCATCCTCACCCCGGACCTGACGGAGCTGTATAATCTGATTAATAAGTATTAGGAAGAATTGCAAATTTAGGATGGTGGATTTCGAAATTTCCACAATCCGCAATCCGAAATTATTCTGAGAATTCCTGCATCTTTACATTCATGTTTTTAAGCTTATGCATCAGGTTATCCTCAGGCTTGAGAAAATCCTGGTTTTCCCAGAACTGCGGATCATAATTTTTAATAGTACTGGAAAAGACAGAATGAATAGGAGCAAGCTCTTCTTTGTCGAAACGCTGAACATTGTTCAATTCAGTTTCTGTGACAGCCAGTTCAAAAAATACTTTAAACTGGGTATGGAATAATTTTCTTTTCCGGCTCGACATAAATACCAGATCACCTCTCACATGACTGAGAAAATATCTGTCATTCATTTTACGATAACTAACATTATATTTTACAGATGTTGGCCAGGTATTAAACCCATGTCTGTTAGGCGAAACAAATGAGTCTCTCATTTTGCTTATCAGTTTCGGGTTGATCTCAAACTCGGCATTGAGAATACCATAATCTGCCGTATTGATATAAATCGTTCCTCTGAATAACGGAAGGTCTACGTATTCATGTTGTTCAAATTCAATGGCATATGCCGACTCATTGTCGTAAGTAACAATATCGGTCATCCTGTATGAATAATCATTCATATTTGTGAGGAAATCATATAAATTTCTTGCACCATCGAGTTCCAGACAGGTACTCAGACCTGCTCTTAGTCTTATTGCAAGGGTATCGCGACGATCGGTATTTTCAATTTTGCGGCTTTTAAAAACCTTAATCTGATCGTTGAACATAGTTCCTGAATAGGCGCTTTTGTAAATCTGAAGGATGGCTTCAGAATATGTCTGCAGCTCTGATTTTTTCATTACACCCTCTCTGTAAAAGGCTGTCATTGCTGCAGGGGTAGTGCCGTAATTGACGGGTATTGATCTGACAGTTTTATATATTATATCCTGCGGGTTCTGACTTTTTATAATTATCTCCGGAATAGAAATGAACTCTCTCTTCATTTCTATTGTGAGATCATTCACGAATGCATTTCTGACTGGTATCTCCTTTCTCAGATACCCAAGGAAGGAGACAGACAGAGTGTCATCAGTAAGGCTGGGTGAGATTTTCAATCCAAATTCTCCATTAGCATTTGTGACAGTTCCTTTTCCGTTGTTTTTCAATGCAATAGTTGCAAAAGGAAGAGGCTGTGAATTTTCCTCATCAAGGATCTTCCCTGAAATATATTGAAAATCTGAGGAAACGGAATCGACCAGTTGCGAGTGACGTAGTATGGGAAGTGAGATGATTATGTATTTATCGATCACAGAAAAGACCAGGGAATCATTGCTAAGGATACCGGAGAGGATCAGTCTGAGTTTAGCCTGATTGAAATTCATTTCAGTCTTCTTTTCCCGATCGATCAGCCGGCTGTCGTAAGAAAAGTTATAGCCTGTTTGCCCGGTGATAATCTCAAGTGCATTTCCTGTTTTAACTGATCCTTCAGTAAATGTAAAGGTTGAATCAAGAATACCTTGAGACTGGCATATTACATTCTGAGGAAATATCAGAAGCAGGAATAATGCAATGACCGGTACTTTTAAAAATATTTTGCCATTTCCCGATGACATTTTCAGGGTGAGAGTTATTTTTTTGAAAGATGGTATACATCTCCATCTTTGTTGTAACTCAGGTTAAAGGTATTACAAATCACCTGAATTATTGTTTCCTCCTTCAGATTAACAATAGGTGAACTCCATGGGTTTTCAAGAATAGATGGATCATCGGCGACTATATTCATATTATAAACCCGTTTTAAATCGCTAAAAACAACACTAAGTTTTTGATTGTCATAATCAAGGTACCCGGTCTTCCAGGAGATGTAGTTAGGATTATCATTTAATTTTTTATCTGATTTTTCAGAATTCATGGTTCCAACATATCCCGGATCAAGCTGGATGCTCTTTGAACCCGATTCATCAGATACCATAACTTTACCTGTTTTTACAAAAACTTCTACGGACGACTCGTTATTGTTTGTTATCACATTGAATGAAGTTCCAACAACTCTTACATTAGCTATTCCTGCATCTATAATAAATGGTTTTGTTGCATCGGGTGCAATCTCGAAGAAAGCTTCCCCGGTCAGTGTTACATCTCTTCCGTGTTTGCCGAAATTGCTCCTGTATGTGAATTCAGAATTCCTGTTGAGGTAAATTTTGCTGCCATCAGGAAGAGAAACAAGAATATTTTTCTGATCATTTGCTGCTATCACAGATATCTTCTTACTAAAATAGCCGGCATTGTTCATATAGATTCCTACACTACCCATGCTTATCAGGATGAGTGCAATGGCTGCTATTCTGATTATTGCGGGTCTTAAAAATCTGAGCTTCACAGCTGGTTCATCAGCGATAAGATTATTACTCAGCAATCTTGAATGAACTTTATTCCACGCTTCATCAACATTTATTTCCTCATTTCTGCTCATAGTCTTCAGTTCTTTCCATTGTTTTGCTGAATTACCTGCATCACCATCACTAAAACGGCCGATGAGATCAGTCTGTTCACTCTTTTCATCTGATAGTATGGAGGCAAGTTCCTCCCACTCCTTATCTGTAAATCTCTCTATATTTTTCATCTCTTTGTTCATTGTGTTAATTCCTTTCTGAACTCTTTTAATGCCCTGCCCATGTTTGCCTCAACCGTTTTTACCGAGACTGACAATTTCTCTGCTATCTCTGTGTACTTTAAGCCTTCAAACCTGCTCATTGTAAAAATTTTTCCGCATCTGTCGGGTAGCCTCTCCAGTATTATGGCAATCTTTTCCTGTAGCTCTTTATAGTTCAGAATATCTGAGGGACTCTCCTGTATGTCAGCTTGTTGGTATGTCATTGCTTCAGCATGACGTTCAACAACCCGGATATGTTCAATATAATGCAGACACTTGTTGTGAACGGACCTGAAGAGATAACCATTTAAAGAACTTTCAATTTTCAACGTTTCTCTGTCTTTCCAGATTCTGAAAAACAGATCCTGAACAATTTCTTCAGCAGTGTCGTGATCTTTTATCAAAGTCATTGCATATCGAACCAGGGAAATATAGGAGGATCGGAAAAGCGATTCAAACTGTCCTGCATCGCCGTTTCTGATCCTCCCTGTAATATCATCAGTATCCCTGATCATTTATTTTCTTTTTATTATTTGCTACCTTCCCTATCGCTGAACTTCAGCTTTCTGCTTAGTCTGCGTATTGCTGATTCAATGCTCTGATCAGGTTCTATTACGTTATAGTCGCCCCAGAATTCCTTATCGGTAAATGCTGTTACCTTTTCTGAGAATACATCGTTATATCTTATTTTATCTTTTCCTGCAAATTTAATAACTTCCTGGTCAGTACGATCTGTAATTGCTATTTCCGACATGGTTGTGTAATAAGTATTGAAAAGCTTTTTCTTCCAGTCAACTTTGAATTTAACTTCAGCTCTTGAGTATGCAAAGTGCCATTTGCCATTCTGTTGACGATACTTGGTTCTGTAAGTTGCTATCTCAGGTGTAACTTTCATGCCAAGAGGTTTCTTTTTGATAAATATTGACTGTGCAGCATCTTTATCAGCAAGGTTGAAGCCAAATTCTGCTTCAGAAATTGCATATGAGTCCATCTCAATGAATAAGCTACCCATGAATAATGGCATTTCTACAGAAGGTTTTTGTAAGAAATCAATAACATAGTTGGGTTTGTTATCAATTTCTATAACTCCGCTTAAGGTATAGTTGTAGTTCTGCATAGATTCTCTGGTGAGAACAGATTCGGTATTTTTTGCAAGGTCGAGCTCAAGAACACTTACCGGTCCTCCTTGAAGCTTGAATAATACTGTATCCATTTTTTCTACATCAGTGCCTTTTCTTCCTTTATAGATCCTAGCGCCGTCGAAACGGATATCGTTGTCATATGGAGCTTTAAATATCTCTACTACAGCTTCCCCGATAGAGACATAAGTACGATTCTTTCTGATTGTCTCCCTGTAGAATGCAGTCATAAGATTCGGAACCGATTCGTAGTTCTTAGGAATGTTATCTATTGCTTTCTCGACGATGCTGAAGGGATCGAGAGGCTTTACAACGATTTCTTTTATTGGAATTGGAGCGGTTTCAAGTGCGATTACATTTTTGCCTCCGTTGTCTTTAAGATCGCTCAAAGGAATAGTTTTATTCTTGTATCCTATATATGATACCTCAAGGGTTTTTGAGGTTGTAAGCTCACCCACCTTGAGGGTGAATTCCCCATCAATGTTAGTTACAATGGCAACGTTTGTTTCTTTAACTGATACAGTGGCAAAGACGAGAGGAGCCCTTGTTTCTGCATCTATTACTTTTCCTCTGATTGTGATAAGATTCTGCTGGACGGTCTTTTTGCTTTCCCTGACACTTCCGGCAAAGGCGCTCTGGGCAGTAAACGCAAGCAGTAGAACTGCTGCGGATAATGCGGTGATTTTTAAATTTTTCATGGCGTTTTAAATTAAATTTAGCTTGTTGTTTTATATTTTTCAGAATCCGTATTCTTCCATTTCATCTCTAAGACCATTTAAGTGTTATTATACCCTATGGGCATTAAGAAATATTTTGTAAAAATACCCTTCTGGCTTTCCATAGCTAAATCCCCCGAGGGGCTAATTATTTGAATAAAACCACCCGGGCCCGGGATGAATTATTATTGTTTATCGCAAATTTTATTACGGTCCACCCCTTCCTTCAAAAAGGCTAATCTTTCATCACATCTTTGATTATTTCCTTAAATACTCACCCCCGTGACCCCATAGCCGTCAACCTAAGATGTAAAGTGCAGAATTACAATCGGTTAAAAGTCCCCTCCTTTCAAAGGAGGGGAAATGTATGTGTTTGAATATCAATTTAATATGATTTTTTATTTTCTTTAAGTTGACGGCTATGGGGAAGGGGGTGAGTTTGTGGAGTGATAAGATAAATCCAGCTTCAAAAGAGGTGTGTATAAAGATTAGCTTGAAAAGTAGGGGAAAATTCACCACCCATTTAATTCTTAATCCCTTAGCTCTATGTCTATCCACGGGAGCAATCAGGTGTTGTAGCTGCATATACAAGAGTAGCTACCGGATTTTTACCAATATTCATTTACTTTTAATATCTTGACTCCATATTTATTATTTAATGATTCAGTCGTTCAAAAAACCTGCTAACCTCCTTATTGCTGCCTATTCATATATTAAAAGCTCCGCATGCGGAAGCCCTGATATATATGGATTACCTGGTTCATTAAGTGCCGAACTGACAAATACCTGCAATCTTCATTGCCCTCAGTGTTCCTCCGGGTCGGGACTAATGGAACGGAGCCGGGGATTTATGGAAACAAACCTGTTTATTAAAGTAATAAAAGAGCTGGGACCTTATCTCTATAACCTTAACCTTTATTTCCAGGGAGAACCAATGTTGCATCCTTTGTTTTCTACATTTCTTTATAGCAGCAGAGACATACATACAGTTGTTTCGACAAACGGACATTAT
>JBBRSO010000139.1:0-7762 GCA_038245405.1 Bacteroidales bacterium | reverse complement strand
GGAACAATGCTTGAAACACCTAAGCCGACAAGCATAAATGAGAACGTGCAACTGATAAGATATGGGAACAAGACAGCTGTAAATAATCCTGTCGAAATCATTACCCCACAGATCTGAAGCAGCTTTTTCCTCCCTATTTTAGAAATAAAATAATCGGCAACAAAACGCCCTGTGGCCATCATAATCATGAATGAGGTATAGCCAAGTATTACCAGTGACGATGGAGCTTTGACAACATCTTTAAAATAAACACCACTCCAGTCAAACATAGCCCCCTCACTTGCCATACTGCAAAACCCAATGATGCCAAGCTGCAGAAGAATAGCGTCGGGTTTTGAAAAGAACTTTCTTTTTGGCTCATCTTTGATCACACCTGTCTTGCCTTTCAAAAGAAACGGATGGTTAATCCATACAATAATCCAAACGATAAGTATAACAGATAAAAAGTGCCAGTAAGGCTGCACCTTCAGGTTGATCATAAGTAGTCCAATGAGAGCTCCCGTAAATCCGGCAAGGCTCCATCCGCCATGAAAAGATGCCATGATCGGACGTTCATACAACCTCTCGGCAGTAACCCCTTGCGTGTTTATCGAAATATTGCAAAGGTTTCCGGCCAGACCAAATAAAAACAGTGCAATTGCCAGCTGCCAGCCCTGTTTAACCAAACCTATATTACTCAGGCAAATGGTATAAAGTGGAAGTGCAAAAAGAATAACCTTCCTGCTTCCAAAATGTGTGACAAGCTTTCCCGAAAATGGCATCATAAGAAATTGCCCTACCGGCAGTGCGAATAGAATGCTCCCAAGCATACCATCATTCAAATGAAGAGCTGTCTTTATATCCGGTATCCTGCTTGCCCATGAAGCGAAACAAAGTCCCATGGAAAAGTAAACAAGCGCTACAGCTATCCTTATTCGTTTCCTGTCTGCAACGACCTCTGCAACTTCACCCACATCCTGTCTACTGTCTGACATATAAATTCTGCATCGATAAAAGAAGCGTAAAAGTATAAAAAACCTGTCTAAAAGTCGTAAGCCCGAAGTAGGAATTTGGAAAGAGCTGGTTTGTCCGTGCCCTGAGCGTTTTTACTTGATTTCAGTTATCTTTATACAAAAATGTCTTCGATAAAAAGCTACATCGGATTAATCAGGCATCTGCAGATTTCTCTTGCGGTTATTTTCATATTGTCCAACAGCCTTGCATGCCAGACTGATAGTCCATCCGTGAATAATACAAAAAAGGAGATCACGAACACTGACACGAATGAATCAGCATTGACATTGTTGGTATTGCCAAAAAATCCTGATCCCGGAGAACCCTTTAGAATCCTTTCGACCGGGGGAACTAATCTCCGTAAAATAAAGATAAAAATTACTGGAAGCACAGGTGATTCAGAATCAGTAAAGAACAGAAACGGGCAGGTATTTCCATTCTGGAGGGTAGATGATTTTAAAGGAATCCCGGCCGGAAAATACAGAGTCGAAATAATAAAGGATAAAAAGACAGTAAACAGTCTGGAGTTTACAGTAGCCAGGAATAGAGTAATTCCAAATGAGAGCACTGTATGGAAAACAGTCAGGAGTTGGGATAGTGCCTTTGAAGAGCTATACTCAGCATGGATAAATGCTCTGTTTCAGGGATGCGATGAACAAACTTCGTGGACGGCCCTTGACAAGGTAACACAAAACGCAGATCAGAATTTTCTTTATAACTATCTTTCTCTGGGAGAAGATGATCCAAATGAAAAGACCACTGTGATAATGAGGCCCGATTGTGCAGATAACCCCTTCTATCTCAGGGCATACTTTGCATGGAAGCTGGGTCTTCCATTTGGTTTTCATGTTTGCGACAGAGGCAGCCTCGAAAGAAAGCCAAAAGCCGGCCAATGGATCACAAATGAAATTACAACATCAAAAAATAATCCGGTTCTCGCATTCAACTCATTCCTCAGGATGGTTATGAATGGTGTTCAATCTGCTACTGCACGCACAGCCCTTGATGATGAAAATTCAGATTACTATCCTGTACCACTTGAAGCTGGTTCATTGCGTCCGGGTACCGTATTTGCTGACCCTTATGGACACACTCTCATACTTGTAGGAAACATCCCCCAGACTTCAGATCGTCCGGGTACACTTCTATCTGTTGATGCCCAACCCGATGGTACAGTTGGAATTAAACGATTCTGGAAAGGAAATTTTTTGTTTAACACTTCAGATGTCATCGGGGAAGCCGGGTTTAAAAATTTCCGCCCTATTCTTGTTTCCAGGGGGGTACTACGTCTGATGAAAAATAAGGATCTGAATACAGCATCTGGATTCGTACCTTTTTCATTGCAACAAAGGAAAATGGCGGATGATGTTTTTTATCATACCATGGAACGGATAATAAATCCAAAACCTCTTGATGCAGAATCAGCACTTCTTGATCTTATCCAGGCGCTTCACGAACAACTGCTGGTACGTGTCACATCGGTAGCTAATGGCGAGGCATATTTCAAGACACATCCGGGAGCTATTATACCAATGCCCTCAAGCGCCGCTGCAATCTTTCAGTCAGGAGGACAATGGGAAGATTTTTCAACTCCAAACCGCGATCTGAGATTACTTATTGCCATTGATGCGATTCTTGATTTCCCTGGTGTGGTGTCGCGCTCACCCGGCGATTATAAAGTCTCTGAACGAAAATCTCCGGAACAGATAAAGAATGAGCTGCAATCAATACTTGAGAAGAAAGTATCTGATATGTCGATTAGTTACACTCGTTCTGACGGCAACGTGCAAAAACTCACAGTGGAGGAAATTCTTAAAAGAAGAGATGCGCTTGAGATGGCATATAATCCTAACGATGGTATCGAAATCCGATGGGGAGCACCTGAGTCTGGCAAGGAAATTACCAGTTGTCGCAGACATGCTCCTCCAGGCCAGTTGGAAAAGATGAGAGCGGTAAGGAAATGGTTCAGTAAAAGATTGCATCCGCCAACGTGATAAACACCTCAGTGTTTATTCACTTTTTTCAACAAGAAGTAAACCGGGATACCCAAAAGGATCAGGATCATTCCTATCGCAGCTTCACGTGGCCTCGTTATTATAGTATTGAAAAACAAACCTATGCAAAAGAGAATAAATATCGCGGGTATAACGGGATATCCCCAGACTTTGTATGGCCTGTGTGCATCAGGCATCCTGCGACGTAAAATAAATACCCCAAGGGTTGTCGCCCCATAGAAAATAAAAACGGCAAAAATTATCATATCTGTCAGCTGATCGAAAGTACCGGAAAGTACCAGTACTGATGCCCATATTCCCTGAAAAAGCAGTGAGTTGGACGGAACATTAGAATTATTGATCCTGGCGATTCCCGGGAAAAACATTTTTTCCCGTGCCATAGCATAATAAGGCCTGGCCCCGGTAAGAATACTGGCATTTGTACATCCCAGAGTTGTAACAAGTATCAGAACCGAAATAAACATCACCCCTCCCGTTCCCCAGAAACTTCTTACTGCTTCAACCGCAGCAATCTGATTACCTGATTCATTAATCTGCACCAGTTGCGGTATCGGCAACAATGCCAGATAAGTTACATTGACCAGCAGATAGATGAATATTACAATTAATACACCCGATACGATCCCTTTCGGGATATTTCTTGTCGGATCTTTTACTTCTCCACCGATAAAGCCGACAGAAACCCATCCCTGATAAGCCCAGAACGCAGCCAGCAATGCTGTATAGAATGCCGATACAGAGACCGTCCCGCTGGTCAGATCTTTTACATTCATAAAATCTGCTGGTATAGTTTTCAGACTGGCCAATCCAAAGACCACAATAGTGAAAAGTCCCAGGAAAACAATAAGCATAATCGCCTTGCTGACACCTGCTCCGCTCTTCAATCCTGAAATATTCAACCCCGTAAGAATAAGAATGAGAAGGATAGCGGTCAGCTTGACTCCGAAATCCTGAAAAGGAAAGAAAATACCTCCAATCGTAAAATGCTGCAGTGAGGTTAATATCACTGGTAAATGGATAATGCTATTAAGCGATTGTGCAAAAACATAAGCGAGAGAGGAAATTGTGGCAGTCTGAATAACTGTAAAGAGACTCCAACCATACATGAATGCGAAGAAACGGTTATAGATCTTTTTTAAATAAACAAATTCACCGCCAGTATCAGCCAGCAGTCCTGCTACTTCAGCATTGCTTAATGCCCCAAAGAGTGTGATGATGCCGCCGACAATCCATGCCAGGAGTATCCATACCGATGAATGGAGCTCGTCAGCCATCGGAGCAATTTTTTTATATACCCCTGAGCCTATGATGTTTGCAACAACAAATATCACTACATAACCCATCCCGAGGGTCCTCACCAGATTTTTGTGATTGTTCATTGTGCCAATGTAATAATTATTAATTTTATGAACCCGATCTTCGGGAAAAACCTATACAAAAATTATGGCGATGAAGAAAGTATTTTATTTCTCTGCATTATTTATTTTGATGTTTATGAGTGTTTGCTTAAACGCTCAGAATAAAACAACAGAACCAACAAATGAACAAAAGGAAGCCTTTAAAAAAGCTCAGGAAGATCAACAGCACAACGACTGGGCAAACTTTGGCCGGTACCATGCAGATAATTTGAAAATAGGAATGCCATTGCCGGGAGAAAAAAGGGTTGTTTTTATGGGCAACTCGATAACTGACGGATGGATCAGGATGGACTCAGATTTCTTCAAAAAAAATCATTTTGTTGACAGAGGAATTAGCGGACAAACAACTCCTCAGATGCTTGTCAGATTCAGACCCGATGTGATTAATCTCAAGGCAACCATTGTAGTTATTCTGGCCGGCATTAACGATATTGCCGGAAATACAGGCCCCAGCACCCTCGAAATGATTGAAGCTAATCTTTCATCAATGGTTGAAATAGCTCAGGCAAACGGTATCCAGGTGGTGCTCTCCTCCGTATTGCCGGCATTCGATTTTCCCTGGCGTCCGGGTCTCGAACCTGCTGGGAAAGTTATAAAGCTTAATCTCTGGATCAAAAAATATGCAGAGGAAAAAAAGTGTGTCTATCTCGACTATTTCACTCCTATGGCTGACGAGAAACATGCCCTGAAAGCAGATTTAACCTCCGACGGCGTTCATCCAAACCTGGCCGGCTATAAAATCATGGAACCACTGGCTGAACAGGCAATACAGATAGCACTAAGAAATTTTTAACCAGATACCCATCATGAAAAAGTTTATACCATTCGCGATTCTCGAAAAATTTATGGTGGATGTGATGTTAAAAACCGGTATTCCTGAAGAAGATGCCAGAATAATATGTGATGTGCTGATTCAGGCAGACAAGCTGGGGTTTGACTCACATGGGGTAAACCGGTTCAAACCCATCTATCTTGACCGTATCAAACAAGGCATTTTAAATCCGTTAACTTCCTGTAAAATAATAAAAGAAGGGCCGACGACTGCTGTGATAGACGGTCAGAACGGAATGGGCCATGTTATCTCATTCAACGCCATGAAGATGGCTATTGAAAAAGCTAAAAAATACGGAATGGGCATGGTAGCTGTCAGGAATTCAAGTCATTATGGCTTTGCAGGTTATTATCCACTGATGGCAGTGAAAGAGAACATGATTGGAATAACAGGCACAAACGCACGTCCGTCTATAGCTCCTACCTTCGGAGTAGAGAATATGCTGGGAACCAATCCCATGACATTTGGTATCCCCAGCGATGAAACCTTTCCCTTTTTGCTCGACTGTGCCACCTCAATTGTTCAAAGAGGAAAGATAGAGCTGTATGCCCGCGAAGGAAAGGAATTACATAAAGGTCTGGTAATTGATGAGAATGGTGAAAGCAAAACTAATTCATCAGAGGTCCTTAAAGACCTCATTGTTGGGAAAGCCGCTCTTACGCCACTTGGCGGTGTTGGTGAAGAAACTGGAGGATATAAGGGTTACGGATATGCCACAGTTGTAGAAATTTTGTCATCGGCATTACAGCAAGGCGCTTTCATGAAGATGCTTATAGGCATAAAGGATGGCAAGAAAGTTCCATATCCAGTAGGACATTTCTTTATTGTGATAGATATAAGCGCATTTATTGAGCCGGATGATTTTAAGAGAACAACCGGTGACATTTTACGTGAGCTGAGAGCATCAAGGAAAATCCCCGGGCAAACGCGTATTTACACTGCAGGTGAAAAAGAACATGATATATGGCTGCAAAGAAAAGATAAAGGCGTTCCTTTCAACAGTGAGCTCCTGGAAGAGTTTCGGGGCATCTGTAATACTTATGGGGCGACTGAATATCTCACTCATTTTGAAGATTGATAAAAATCATTTAAGCATAATAAAATGTCAAAACTGTTTTCTGAGTTGACTATTAAGAACATCACATTAAAAAACAGGATAGTGATGTCGCCTATGTGCCAGTATTCATCTGTTGACGGGTTTAGCAACGATTGGCATATGGTTCACCTGGGAAGCAGGGCGGTTGGTGGTTCAGGTCTTATCATCGCCGAAGCTACAGCTGTCTCCCCTGAGGGAAGGATAACCCCTTCCGATCTGGGATTGTGGAAAGACGAACATATACCTGGACTTTCAAAAATTGTTGATTTTCTTCATGAGCATGGGGCTGCAACTGGTATCCAGCTAGCTCATGCAGGAAGGAAAGCTTCATGCAGTGTACCACGCGATGGAGGCAATCAGCTTGAACTGAATATGGGCGGGTGGCAAACCGTTGCACCTGGAGATCTACCGTTTAAGAACGAAGACCGTACTCCTCAACCATTGAGCTCAGAGGGGGTTAATAAAGTAATATCCGATTTCAAAGCATCAGCCAGGCGAGCAAGAATTTGCGGTTTCAAAATTATTGAGATTCATGCTGCACACGGGTACCTGCTTCATGAATTCCTTTCGCCAACCAGTAATAACCGCACGGATGAGTATGGTGGGTCATTTGAAAATCGAATAAGACTTTTAACGAAGGTTGTTGAAGCAGTAAAATCAGAATGGCCTGCTGAGAATCCACTTTTCGTCCGCATTTCCGCTACCGAATGGGTTGAAGGAGGATGGACAATTGATGATAGCGTCAGACTGGCATATATTTTGAAAGATCTTGGTGTTGATCTTATTGATTGTTCTTCAGGAGGTAATATAAATAATGCAAAAATTCCGCTGGTGGCTGGTTACCAGGTACCACTTTCAGAGGAAGTCAGAAAAACCGGAATACTGACCGGAGCAGTCGGATTAATAACCACTGCCACGCTCGCTGAATCAATATTACAGGAAGGGAAGGCTGATCTTGTGCTCTTTGCAAGAGAACTTTTAAGGAACCCATATTTACCTTTAAACGCTGCCCGGGAACAAGGAGTTGATGTTACATGGCCTGTGCAATATCACAGAGCTAAATAAGTCAGAATTCCTGCTGCTTGTGGTCAACTTTATTTGTCATTCTTCTGTAAGTCAGTCGACTATTTTAGGATTATAAATGGCAGTCTCTTTCGCTCAATAAGGACCTTCATGTTTTTATGAAATTCCCTTATGAATTTTTTATGAAAGTATGGATAGAAAATTTTATCACGAAGAGTTGAGTTGCTTTTAAAATAGCTAAGATGCACAATTTTAGTTTTGCCCGATCCATTATTAAAAAACTGGATGCTTTGTTTTCCAAGCGACTTATTATTGTCGATGTAACTAAACTCCATTATACGTTGCTTCAGATCGATTGTAATTATTTCGAATGCAACCTCCACAT
>JBBRSO010000138.1:0-7781 GCA_038245405.1 Bacteroidales bacterium | reverse complement strand
TCTAAGGGGTGTTGCCTCCCAGATTTCTATTAAGAATTTCGACTTGTTTTTGTTTTATTCAAAGAATTACTCCGATGCAACGCTCTTTTCGTCCTCGGGGATATCAAATGATTATTTTGAGACTTTTTATACCGGAGGGGTTCATAACACAGCATTACTTCAAAATAAAAAAGATGCTGTTACTGAAATTGCGTATGGGTTGGACATTTCATGCAATTTCAACCACTTCAAATCAGGCTTTTCCTTTTCCCGCACATCTCTTTCGCTTCCTGTAAGCATAACCGGCCTTGATGTTGCGAAATTCTTTGATTTCAGAGGCTTAAACAGCAACACGTTCACTTTTTACTATAATCTGTATGTAAAAAAAATCTTATTCTATGGCGAATTATCAACAAATGACAATTCAACACTTGCTTTGGTACAGGGAATCTCTCTGAGGCCTTCAGACAGACTGACAATAAATTCAATATTAAGATGTTACAGCCCTGACTTCACAACGTTTTACGGACAAGGTCCGGGAACCGGCTCAAAAACAAGCAACCAGAAAGGAGTAATGGGCAATTTCAATTTTGAAGCTGCAAAGCATCTCTTTCTTTCAGCCGGATGCGAAGTAATATATTATCCCTGGTTACGGTACCGCAACAGCGGTCCATCATGGGGAGCGAAAAGAGAAGTTATGATAAAATACTTACCCGCCGGAAAACTGACAGTTGATGCTTCCTATAATTTTAGGCTTTCGATGTATGACAGTGATGATGGACACGGAATTGCGGACCAGGAAAAGATAATCACCAGAACTGTCAATACAGCAATTCATTATTATGCCAACAACAATCTGATATTAGGAATGCGGTGTGATTATAAGTTTGTAAATCCTTCAGGTATCAAAGGATTTTTGCTGTGTCAGGATGTAAATTATAGCTTTACTAATATCCCTGTTACCTTTTGGTTTAGATTCTGTCTGTTTGATACCGATAGCTGGGATTCAAGAATTTATACATATGAAAATGATCTTCTTTACAGCTTTAGTATTCCTGCTCTGTCGGGTGAAGGCAGCAGGAGCTATTTAATGATGAAATGGAAAATTGCGGATCTGGCAGAAATAAGAATTAAATATGGAATTACTTCTGTTGTGTCAGAAGATTCATGGAAGGATGTAAATGAATTTAAGCTGCAATTCAGAATCAGATTCTAAAAAATCCGAAAGTATAGATGCTTATGATAAAGGCGTCTTAATATCCCTCACATTTAGTTGAAGAGTCCTGTTACCCCTGAACTCGTTCATTTCAAGTGAATAACAAATATCAAAAGGATTGCCATTCCTGATATATTCAAAATGATTGGCCTGACTGAATGCTATTGCAGGAAAGCTCTTTTGACCCGTCGATTCCTGGCATAAATCGAGCTTGAGATGCTCGCCACTCGACCCTACCATACGACCCGCTCCGGTGTCAAATACATTGCGTGACACAAAAACAGGCGACATGTTTTCCGGACCAAAAGGCTGAAACTGGCTCATGGTCCTGAAAAATCCTTCATTTATTTCAGAGAAAGAAAGTTCCGCATCAATAGATATTCTAGGAAGCCTCTGTTCCTCTGTGATTGTTCCGTTTACATACAATTCAAACCGGTCCATGAAAGGTTTTATGTTTTCCTTTTTAAGAGTAAGACCTGCAGCAAACATATGTCCTCCGAAACTCTCAAGAAGATCGCTGCACGATTCAATTGCCTGATACAGATCATAGCCATGAACTGATCTGGCTGATCCTGTAGCAAATCCGTTTGACTCGGTAAGGATTACAGTTGGCCTGTAGTAAGTTTCAATCAACCGTGAAGCCACAATACCGATCACACCTTTTTTCCAAAGAGGATTGTAAAGAACTGTTGTTCTTGAATTTACAGTTCTCTGATCGTCGGCTATCATACGCATTGCTTCAGTAGTAATTAAGCGATCGATGCTCCTTCTTTCAATATTGAAATTATTGATCTCTTTGCTAATACCTATAGCAAGCTGGGTATCGCTGGATACAAGAAGATCAACAGCTTTACTGCCTGTTTCCATCCTTCCTGCGGCATTTATACGCGGACCAATCTTAAAGACAACATCTTCAATTGTAAGCGCTTTTGTGACTTCCGATTCGCGTATTATTTCCTTTAGTCCGGTCCTTGGTGATTCATTTAATCTTTTCAGGCCAAAATAGGCCATCACTCTGTTTTCACCTGTAATAGGAACAATGTCGGAGGCAATACTAACTGCAACAAGGTCAAGATAGTGAGCTATTTTACTAAATGGGATCCCATGTACTCTTGAATAGGCATGTATCAATTTAAATCCTACACCGCAACCGGATAGTTCTTTGTACGGATAGTTGCACAACGGCTGTTTTGGATCAAGCACAGCCAATGCTTTTGGGATCTCATCGCCAGGGTAATGGTGATCGCAGATAATCACATCGAGTCCCTTTGTTCTTGCATATTTGACCTTTTCTACAGCTTTTATTCCACAGTCAAGGGTAATTACCACTTTGCAGTTATTCTGATATGCAAAATCGAGTCCCTGAAATGAGACTCCGTATCCTTCTTTATATCTGTCGGGTATATAATATTCAACATTTGAATACTGGTCTTTCAGAAAGGAGTACATTAATGCTACGGCAGTAGTCCCATCCACGTCATAATCACCATAAACAAGGATTCTTTCATTTTTTTTGATTGCCATTGAAATCCTGTCGACGGCTACATCCATATCTTTCATCAGAAATGGATCATGAAGATAATCGAGACTAGGATTAAAAAATGTATTTGCCTCAGCCGGTGATGATATATTACGTTGAACCATAAGATTCGCCAGCGTTTCTGATACCCCCAGTTCTCCGGCCAGTTGTTTCAAAACCGCATAATCTCCCTTTTCTTTCACAACCCATCTCTTTTCCATGTTTTTATTCCTTAATCCAGTTTAGGTCAAAAATTATCTGCAGATTTTTTTTCACGCTGTTCTTAACAGATTCAAAATCTTGCCGGACACCAAGTTCCTTCTGAAGGGATGTTACTCCCTTATCAGTAAACCCGCATGGGTTGATATGATTAAAGTAGGTAAGATCTGTGTTCACGTTGAATGCGAAGCCATGCATAGTAACAAATTTGCTGGCCCGGACACCTATTGCACAAATTTTCCGGGCTCTCCCGGGGATTTCCGGATCAAGCCATACACCTGTTCCTCCTTCGAGTCGCGATGCAGTGATTCCATATTCCTTAACAGTCAGGATTATAGCTTCTTCAAGTCTGTGTATATATTCCTTCAGTCCAATGTTTATTGCTTCAAGATCAAAAATAGGATAACCCACAATCTGCCCAGGACCATGATAAGTGATATCACCACCGCGGTCAATCTTATAAAATGCAGCATCTTTTGCTTTTAGTTGAATAAGATCGAGAAGAAGATTATTTTCTGAGCCGCTTTTCCCAAGTGTATAGACATGTGGATGTTCCACAAATATAAGAGTGCCGGGTAGGATGATATTTTGTTTATCCTCAGCCGGGTGCATTTTTTTGCTATCAACAAGCTTATCAAAGATGCCCGCCTGAAAATCCCAGGTCTCTTTATAATCCTTTTGTCCAAGGTCCTTATATTTAGTGTTATAGCTCACAGATCAGAAGTCCTTTATCTGTCGCTAATATAGATAATTTTATTGAGCTGTCACATGATTTTCAGCATGAAAAGAAGATCGCACCAGAGGGCTGCTTTCGACAAAGGAAAAGCCAAGCTGAAGGGCAACTAATCTGTATTCTTCAAACTTTTCGGGTGTGATGTATTCCACAACTTCCATATAATCAAAACCGGGTTTAAGATATTGTCCAATAGTAAGGATTTTACATCCGGCATTGCGGAGATCGGTGATTGTCTGAATAGTTTCATCCTCTGTCTCACCCAGACCTACCATAAATCCCGACTTTGCATTTTTACCTTTCGCTGAGATATAGCTGATTACATCAAGACTCTTTTCATATTTTGCTTTTGTGCGTACAACCGGTGTTAGACGTCGCACTGTTTCCACGTTATGTGATATCACATCGGGCCCGGCATCTATTATTTTTTGGAGCCATTCTGCTTTGCCATCAAAATCGGGAATTAAGGTCTCCATTGTAGTAGCCGGATTAACCTCTTTGATACATCTTATTGTCTCAGCCCAGAACGATGATCCTCCGTCTGAAAGATCATCACGGTCCACTGAGGTTATGACACAATGCTTCAGATTCATAGTTTTAATCGATTCGGCAAGCCTCATAGGTTCTTCAGGATCAGGGGGAAGAGGTTTCCCTGTTTTTGTAGCGCAGAATTTACAGGCCCTGGTGCAGATATCACCAAGGATCATGAAGGTTGCTGTGCCACGGTTCCAGCATTCACCAATATTAGGACAGTTTCCGCTTGTGCATATAGTATGCAGATGATTTTCAAGAACAATATGTTTTACTTTGGTGTAAGTCTCGCCGCTTGCTCTCTGCATCTTCAACCATGAGGGTAACCGCCTTCTGTTTTGCATCTGTTATAAATGATTTTGAGCTTACAAAGTTAATAAATATGGCTTAGAGAGATGAGATGTCCATGCAATTTTTAAAAAGCTTATTCTCAATAAAAAAACAACAAACTCCTGGTTATTTATAATTATTTATCTTATTTATAAAACCTATATTTGTTAAACATCCATTTAGGATTAAAACTTTAAAAATTTTTATAAGATGGCAAATACTGAATTCAAGGTCAAACACATTTACTAACCAAAATTATAAATAAACGAGTAATGCATTAAAATATGGAGACACCTGTTGAATTACAGAAAATTGAGATAGGACCCGACACTCTTAAACACCTGAATACGGCAAGGAAATGGGCCATGTTCCTGGCAATACTAAGTTTCATTTTCATCGGTCTGGTCAGCATTTTGGGATTGCTTGCAGGTACGTTCCTGAAAACCTTTAGCGGCGGAGAAAAGACTATTGGTGTACCTGATTCTCTCGTATACATACCGCTGATTGCAATGGCGGTAATATATTTTTTCCCTGTTCTGTTCCTTTTCCGGTTTTCTAAATTTAGTCACAGAGCAATACTTACTTTTGATAAAGCGATGTTTCACAAAGCCATAAAAAATCTTAAGTATTATTTTGCATACATCGGGATTCTGATAATTGTGATCTTTTCAATTTACATTGTTGTCTTAATTGTTGCAGGATCATCAATAGCATTCCTGAAGGGACTTGGATAGTCTGACCGTAATTTCTTAATAACTTATTTAAAATGTCTGTGGGTGATACTGTGATAGTTTTCGATTGTGGCGCTACAAATATCAGAGTTATAGCTATCACCGGAAAAGGCAAAATACTAGCTTCCGAATCAGTTCCTAATTTAACTCATCCCGATCCGTTCTATCCATCATACAGAATCTGGGATGTAAAAGAAATCTGGGATAAAATGTGCAAAGCATCCCAAAAGGTAATGAATCAGATTAATAAAAGCCTGATTGCAGGAATCACTGTTACAACATTTGGCGTTGACGGTACATTATTCGATAAAAATGGTAAAATGCTATACCCCGTCATATCGTGGCAATGTGAACGTACAAAATCTGTGCTTTCAGCTATTGACAAGTATATAAACATTGATGATCTCTATAGTATCAGCGGTGTTTATCCCTTCCACTTTAATACCTTATTAAAGCTGATCTGGTTTGCAGAAAACAAACCTGAGATTGTTGAAGCAAGCAATACATTTTTGTTCATGCCATCAGTCTTTTCATTTTTTCTTACCGGCAATCTGGCGAATGACTATACAATGGCAGGCACTTCAATGTGCACTGATCTTGTAACACGTAAATTTTCTGAAAAAATACTCGACAAAACAGGTTTCCCATTAGCAAAGTTGTCATCACCTGTAGAAGCCGGAACGATAATAGGAAAGATTAGTTCCGTAGCCTCATCCGAAACCGGATTGCCGGCAGGCTTGCCAGTTGTTGCAACCGGCCATGACACTCAATTTGCACTTTTCGGATCGGGAGCTGAAAAAAACGAAGCTGTCCTCAGTTCAGGTACATGGGAAGTCCTGATGGCACGTACCGAACGATTCCACACAGGAACGGAGCAATTGAAAATGGAAATTACAACAGAATTAGATTCACGGCCTGGCTTGTATAATATAGGAACCCAGTGGATCGCTTCCGGTATTATTGAATGGGTTAGAAAAGCTCTGTACAGCGATGTAAAAAAGAATGTTTATGAAATCATGATCTCAGGAGCCGAAAAAGTTCCGGAAGGATGTAATCGAATTAAGTTTATTCCTGAATTCAATGAAAAGAATGGAGGCAGAATAATTGGTCTTACACTGAAGACTACACGTGATGAAATTTTCCGTTCTGTACTTGAGGCTCTTTCCAACAGGCTGCTTGAAGGGAAAATTGCACTGGAAAAAGCAGGCGGGTTTAAAACGGAAAGTATTCTTTGTGTAGGTGGAGGATCAAAAAACAGGCTTTGGAACCAGCTTAAAGCCAATAAGATTGGTGTGCCTCTGAAAATTATCGATCACAAAGAAACGACAGTCCTTGGTGCTTCTCTCTTTGTTCAGGCCGCCTGTGGCAATGCCTCAACTCCTGAAGAAGCAAGAACGGCTATAAAATATAAGACGGAGATTATAGAACCGCAATACACTTGACTAAAATATTATAAATGGAAACAGTTTACTTCAATGGTGATTTAAAGCCTAAAAATGAAATAATGATCAGCCCCGATGATCGTGGGTTCCTTTTCGCCGATGGCGTTTACGAAGTTGTAAGATGGTATAATGGATTTTTTTATGACATGGAAGGTCATTTGTCGCGACTAAAAAGGAGTCTTAGAGAGTTAAGAATCAATTGGGCAGAGGTAGATTCGTTTCCTTCAATTGCGAAAGAGCTTATTCGCTGGAACAACCTTATTAACCAGCCTTCGATGATATATCTTCAGGTAACAAGGGGCGTAGCGCGAAGAAGTCATTCATTCCCGGTGCCTGAAGTGCCTGTAACAATTTATATGTATTCCTGGAGCTTTAATCCTGATGTGCTGCAAAAAGAAATCGGTATAAAAGTAATGTTGAAAGAGGATATCAGGTGGAGCAGATGCGACATCAAATCCATAGCACTTTTGGCAAACACAATATCTTTCCAGGAAGCATGTGAAAATGGCCATAAAGAATGCATTTTTGTACGGAATGGATATATCACGGAAGGCACTCATTCAAATATCTTCTTTGTGATAGATGGCACTCTTTTCACTCACCCTGAATCTAATCATATACTTTCAGGAATAACAAGAAAGAATGTATTGAGAATTGCACAAGCAGCAGGTCTGAGGATAAGGGAGGAAGCCATCGCAGAAAACAGGATTCGTTTTGTGCAGGAGGCATTCATCACAAATACTTCTTCGGAAGTTATGCCGGTAATTGAATTAGGAGGTAATACACTTGGAGAGGGTGTGCCGGGAAAAGTAACTTGTCTGCTAAAGAGCTTATTTGAAGATGAGATAAAAGCATTCAAAGGCTGATATAATTAGACACAAATGAGTGATTTTTTTATCTTTGCACAAATTTTCAAAACTCAATGAGCAGCATGAATTTAAGCGAACAAGAACAGATCCGCAGGACATCACTCGATGAACTCAGAAAACTAGGCATTAATCCCTACCCTGCTGCAGAATATAAAACAAATGTATTTGCACAGGATATCCTTGATAATTTTATATCTGAAAAAAACAACTTC
>JBBRSO010000137.1:0-7813 GCA_038245405.1 Bacteroidales bacterium | reverse complement strand
GCAAAGGTCTGCAATTTTTTGGATTGTTTCCCGTGAATAAACCACCCCGGCCCGGAAGCAATTTTTTAGTATTTCCGTAAATTCGTATCCGGGCCACCCCTCCTTTGAAAGGAGGGGAAATCTAACCGATTGTAATTCTGTACTTTACATCTTAAGTTGACGGCTATGCCCCCTTCCCCTCTCTACTAGCGTAAAGAGGGGAGATCTCATTGAGATAGATTATTTATGCTGATTAAAGCATTACTCTCTTGTGATTTTTAGTCCCAATTTTGATAGGTTCTCCTGGAATTTTTGTCGCCGGTTGGGGTAGTTTAGGGAAAACATCACAGGATATACTCATAATGTTCAGCATATCTGCGAACTACCCCCTCTTTACGCTAGTAGAGAGGGGGTCACGGGGGTGAGTATCTAAGGAAGAAAAAATAGTTGTGTATAAAGATTATCTTGAAAAGCAGGTGAAAATTCCTTCCCCCTCAAAACCCAAAACTAACCCCTGCATTCACAGTATTCTTTCTCCCGTAAAAATACGACGGACTCCATCTTTTATCACCGGTTATATCACCTGATGTAAAAGAAAGCCAGGTATAAAGATCATTGATAATCTGGCAGGAAGCCCTCAGTCCGTATGATGTATTATGCCAGAGTATGTTTGCAATAGGAGGGTTGCCTACACGGTTCACTCCAAGCTCAGTATAATCCTGACCGCGGATTGCATCGAGAAACCAGAGATTGATACCGAGGGTCCTCACAGGATGGTAATCAAAGGCAATGTACAATTCCCGGGAGTTATCCTTCATATAATGACCCAGATTATATCCCGCATTTTCGAAGGTGAGTGTTGGCACATCGTGCTGGAATGCAAGAGGATAGGTATAAGTGAACTCAGTAGTGAATGACAGGTTGGATACTGGGAGATCAGTTAATCTGAATCCCGCCTTCCAGCTGAAGAAGTTCCATTGATCCTTCATTGCGAAACGGGCAACAGACATTTCATCTATGAACCAGGTGGCATAAAGATGAAGATTTTTGATCTGTCGCGAGCTGATATCGAAAAACAGCTGGGAATTCATATTCGCAATTCCGGATGTCTGGGAGTGATCAACCGACTTATAGAACAGGAGTGGAATGAGATAGGAGGGATTAGCGTTTGGGTAGTCATAGACAATACTGTTTCCGGCCGACAGTTTAAGGTTATTAAGCGGAGTGAAGGTGAACATGTTGGCTGCAATATACTTCCTGTGATAATGTTCGCGGTATACAGATCCGTAGCTGTTGGATACCCAGAAAGATTTGGAGCTGTCGACTACCATGGAGTTCAGCCATCCGTGAAAATAATTGAAATCGAACCATTTCACGGGAGAAATGTGCACCCTTAGCTGCACAAACGAAGGATTATTTCCACCGAATATATTGGCGCCATTATAATTATTACCCCATTGCACGTTATCTTTTACCAGACCGGCGCTGCCCCATTTCCAGGAATATGTAAGACCGCCGCGCATCTCGCTGAAGTCGCTGGTTCCTTTCTGATGGCCATCTACTCTTTGTGTTAAATATTGCGGACGTCCAAGGAAAGGTTTCTCGTGGTTATCCCTCAGTGAGGCATAGAATCCCCACTTACCTATATATCCCCTTGCTTCAGCTCCGTTTCGGAGATATGTAGCTTTTCCTGCTGCATTGCTGAAAATCTCTCCCCCCAGAATGGGATTAACAGTTAGTGAAAAAAGCGAATCCCTGTAATAAAACAAATCCCTCCTGAGATTATCCGTTGTTCCTCTTGTCTTTCCCCCAAAGTATGAAATAGTGTTGGTTGCGCCTTTGGGCCCTTGAGCCATTGTGCCTTTGCGCCATTTTTCTTCCTTCCCGAAATCCATCATATAAAACTCCAGCTCCTTCTGTTGCCTCATATTCAGCTGATCTCTTTTTTCTTCCGCTTCTTTCAGTTTTTGGAAGATTAACAGTCTTGAATAAGGTTTTACGGCTGAGTTAATTGTGATTATACGGATGTTTGCCAGTTCATCAAGGAATTCGTAAATGCCTTTGTTTTCAACGGCCTGAGGAACCTCCTGGCCTAACAGGGGGTTATTCAATATTATTATACTGACAAAAAGAAATAATAAGATTCGCTTTTTGAAATCAGGCATCCTGAACGATTTGTCAGCAAATATATGATTATTTGAGTTATTCACCACGGGGGCGGCACAACGGCGCAACGGCGTAACGGCTCAACGGCACACAGCGTTTTTTTACCACAGATTACACGGAGAGCATGGAAAAGAAGCACGCCTTCCCCCCATCTCGAATAATTCACCTGAATTATGTTCATATCTGTCCGGAATGCTTTATTTTTGTGAAAACAGACGGCAGGCAAGTGAATCGGCAAAAAGAAATATTAAAAAACGAATTAGTTGATAAACTCATCAGGAATAAAATATTCTGGTCATATTCTGATGTAAAATCCAGTGATATTTCTGATGAGATACTAATTGAAAAGGTGTTGATATATCTTGATATTGAGGAGATAGAATCTCTTTTTCATATTTACCCGTATGAAATGATAAAAAGGACCTGGCAGAAGGAGATTTTAATTCAGGATCCATTCTACCATTCTTTAAACCTTCTTCTTGCTTATCTTTACTTTAATATCAGGAGACCTGAAACGTATATCAAAAAGTTCAGTAATAGTCACAGGTTATCATTGCAATGAATATTCAGGGACTTACTCCAATGAGTCTGAAAGTATTTGAGGATATCAAAAAGTCAGATTTGTTTCAGGAATATATCCTGATTGGAGGAACAGCGCTTTCATTACAGATTAATGCAAGACTTAGTGAAGATCTTGATTTTTGTAAGTGGCAGGATGATCCGCGGATTAATAAAAGTGGTCGTTTTTCTTTGCACCGCATGAAAACGAAAGGAATTCTTTCTACAATCTCAAACGGATCCCTGTTTAAGAAAGAGGAGAACTTTTCACTTCTTAATCCAAAATATAATTCATCATCAATAGATATCGAGACCTTTATCCGAGAGATAATTCTGAAGGAATACGGGCTTAAAAAATAGCAATCAAAAGACCACGCAACTGCACCAATTAAAACTTTATATTTGTACAAAAACCAGAAGTCATGGAAAAGAAAGTCACCCCTACAAGCACAAAAACTGAGATCTTGAACGCCTATAATCAGCTCCTCAACAAAACTCAGGAATCGAAGCAGGATAATCCAAAGAATGAACAGGAAAAAAAGATCCGGGAAAACACCCTGGCAGTGGCAGCAGATCTGACGGACGAAAAGATCATCGGTCAGATAAGCTCATTGAAACTTACTTTAAACAGCAGGCTTGATAAAATTGAAGACGATATAACCGGCGAGTATCAGCGGTTGTTGAAAATCAGAGAGGCAATAGCAATTGAGGACCAAAGATTAAAGGATTTCTATCAGATCAATGCGGGTGCTGATTCTCTGTCAGTCATCCTGGCAGTGCAAAAAGAGAAAAAGGAAGAGTTTGAGCATGAGATGTCTTTCAAGAGAGAAGGATTCGATGATGAATTAAAGGCCGAGAAACTTAAGCATGATAAAGAGACAAAGTTGTGGGAAGAAAAGAGGAAAGAAGCAGAGGAATCATTGAAAAAGCAACGATCGAGGGAAGAAGAGGAATATCAGTATAATGTAAAGATGGCGCGAAAAAAAGACCAGGATCAGTATGAACAGAAAAAAGCCACGCTTGAAAAAGGGCTCGTTGAAAAAAGAGAGTCATTTGAAAATGAATTTAGTTCACGTGAGCATATTATAGCCGCTGCAGAAAAAGAGTTGACTGAGTTGCGGACAAAGGCAGACAAATTTCCTGCTGAAATGGAAACCGCTGTAAATAATACTATAAAGGAAACAACGGCAAGGTTGGAAAAAGACCATAAGTTCGAAAGACAACTGATTTTAAAAGATCACGAAGGTGAGTTAAAACTGAAAAACCAGCAGATCGAATCTCTGCTGACAAAGATCAAAGATCTGGAAATACAGTTAAAGCAAGCTTACAACAAAGCTGATAATGCAGAGAGCAACACAAAAGAAATAACTCTCAAAGCCATTCAGAGTTCAGGACAGATAAAGATTATTGAAAAGGAAGATAGCAGGAGGAAATCTGAAGAATAGTACAGTGATGGTTGTGTCAGTGGCTCAACGGCTCAACAGCACAACGGCTCAATGGCTGAACGGTTCTATACGTACACTGTAGCTTTAGCGAAGGTGTAACGGCACACCACGCCTGAATCTGAAATCTTCAATGAAACGGACTGCATGTAGTTCTATTCTTTAGTTAAGGTTTCAATCTTTCTTAGGAATTCTTCGACTTTTGGAATCAGGGATGTAATATGTTGTTCTTCAAAGTCAAAAAAGTCACCGTAATCACCTTTTTGCCTCAGATCAAATAAGTCTCCATATAACATTCCTGACTCCTTATCAAGTTTTCCTGTTTTGACAAAATGAAGAGATAGTTGAGTTTTGGCGCCGGAATGAGTATGGCTATTTATATTATTCTTTGCAAATAATGCAATTACAGCATAGAAGGAAGCATAATACAACCGATTCATAGATGAATTCCAGCTTTTAATATTTGCCAGAGTTTTTGCGTCTTCGAAAGTTTTCCAGGCTCTTTCAATTCTGTACCTGATATATTTGTCTTGAGAATATTGCATTATCAGATTCTTAGACCTTCGTCAGATATATTTTGATAAAGTGGAGTCATCCAGTGCTTAGATCTCCATTCAATTTTATTATAGACAGTAATTGAAAAGGCCTCGCCTAATTCCAATTCAATTTCATAAAGACTATGACGAAAAATCCTTTCATAATCGAGATCTGCTTTTGAATTAACAAGAATAAGAAGATCCCAGTCAGAGTCCGGATGCTCGTCTCCCCTGGCTCTCGATCCATAAAGTATGACATCGGCCGTCGGGTCAATTTCCTTTACAATAGATTTAATTCTGGAAAGCACTATTGATTTGTCGGTTTTCATATAACAAATATACTAAATCTTTTCTTCGCGTTGAGTTTACACTTTCGCTAAAGCTACGGTGTTTACTGCGACACCTTTACGCCTTTGCGTCCTAACCATTTCTCTCTATTAGTTCACCTCCCACCCCGCACCCCGCACCCCGTCTTTTTTCATCACGGATTTCACGGAGAGCACGGAAAAGAAGCACGGAGAAGAAACAGGAAAATAACAAAGGGATTTTAACTGAAATTTAAATAGGATAAATTTCCCCTCCTTTTTTCGAAGGAGGGGTGGACCGGACAGAAATTTACGATAAATAAGATTAATTTATCCCGGGACGGGGTGGTTAAACTCATATAATTAAAAACCAGCTAATTGTAGTCATTCATCAACCACCCCGTCATGACTTTTCGTCCTGATCACAGATTACCAAGATTTTTCCAGGAAATAACATCTGTATTATTACTCCGTTTTTGATTTGAATCGCCCCCATAAACAACTGCCCCATTTAGACTTTTACTTATTTTATGCCAGAATAGAAGACCTTTAAAAAACTCCTGTGTGACCGTTTTCCCGTATTTTATTTCAACAGGAAACGGTCCTTCAGGATTTTCAATTATAAGATCAATTTCATGACCGACATTATCCCGCCAGAAATACAGATTATTATTGACAGCCTGGTTGAACCTGTTTTTAATGAGCTCACTCACGACAAGATTTTCAAATAAACTTCCCGCAAGGTGATGATAGGTCAGTTGGTTTAAATCATGGATGCCAAGCAGGGCGCATGCCAGGCCGGTATCATAAAAATATATTTTGGGCATTTTAACTAATCGTTTATTGAAATTGCTGTGGTATGGTTGCAAACGGTGTATGATAAAACTGCTTTCAAGCACACTGATCCACGAAGAAATAGTTTTACTTTCAACACCTGTTTCGATAGCAAGATTACTCATGTTTAGCAATTGTCCAATCCTGCCGGCGCAAAGCCTTACAAACCGGTCAAAAGTATTCAGGTCTGTAATGTTTTTCAATTGCCTTACATCACGTTCAATATAGGTCCGTATGTAATTTGAATACCACATACCTGTTTCAACAGGTTGATCATATATTGGTGGGTATCCCCCTTTAAATATAAGTTCATCAAGGGTTTGAACCTTCACCGGGAGTAATTCTGAAATAGAAAATGGAAGTAAATATAAATATGCTATTCTGCCCGCAAGGCTCTGAGAAATGCTTTCCTGAAGCAAAAAGTTGTTTGATCCGGTAATTATAAACTTTCCCGGGGTATCATCTTCGTCAAGAATTTGCTGTAAATATGAAAAAATTTCCGGTACTCTTTGAGCTTCATCCAGGATTGCCCCATTGTTGAACTGAGATAAAAATCCACGGGGATCCTCATGCGCATATCGTCTTATATCAGGGTTTTCAAGGCTGACATAAGGGAGGTGGCTAAATGCATGTTTAGCCAAAGTGGTTTTTCCCGATTGCCGCGGACCAACCAGAGCCACTGCTTTAAATTGCTTTGCCAGACTTATTAATTTTGATTCAGCTTCTCTATTAATCATACAGCAAAGATACAAAACAGGAATTGAATTCCGAAACTGTAAGAATATTTATCTTTCAGAAGAAGAGTAAGGGATTTTATCACTTGCACCCTGCCCCCCGCACCCTGCATCCCGCTTTTTTTTACCACGGATTTCACCCATCGCCTCACGGTTTCCATGATAACATTAATTTTAAAATTATTCCTACAAAATAGAAAAATTCAATATATTGTACATATATTTGTACTCGCAAACGTACATAAAAATTTATCTTGATGTTGACAACAACTATTTCTGATTTTAGAAAAGATATTAAAAGATATCTTGACAGAGTAACTGAAAATTTTGAAACCTTGATAATTAATAGAGGTAAAGATACAGGTGTAGTGGTTATGTCATTAGATGAATATAATTCTCTAAGCGCGACCCAACATGAATTTTCCTCTAAGGCAAATGAGAAAAGGTTAGATTCTGCAATAGAAAAGCTGAAAAAAGGTTCATCATTTCCAAAAGACCTTTTGGAACCATGAGGTATGTATTTGTTGATGAGTCCTGGGAAGATTATTTATACTGGCAGAAGACTGACAAGAAAATTTTGTCTAAAATAAATAACCTGCTAAAAGACATTTCACGTGATCCTTTTTCTGGCAAAGGGAAACCTGAGCCATTGAAATTCAAATATAAAGGATTATGGTCTCGTAGAATTGATGAAGAACATCGGTTAATTTACCAGGTGAAAGACGATGAAATACTCATTGCCAAATGCAGATTTCATTATGACTAACGCTTAACCTCAACATCATTCTAAGGTTAAGTAACATGGTACCCTTCGTCCCTTCGTCTCTTCGTCTCTTCCGCCCTCACGCCTGACGACTTGCACACCGCACCCCGCACAAAGAAGCACGGAGAAGAAACAGGAAAATAACAAAGGGATTTTAACTGAAATTTAAATAGGATAAATTTCCCCTCCTTTTTTTCTAAGGAGGGGTGGACCGGACAGAAATGTACGACAAATAAGATTAATTTATTCCGGGCCGGGGTGGTTATGCTCATTTCTACGCACTTTGACAATAAAGCCGTTGCGTCTTTGCGCCGTTGTGCCTTTACGCCTTTACTGCTTTATGCCGTTGTGCCTTTATTAAAATTATTTATCTTTGCCTCCGTTTTCAATCAAAATAATGTCTGAAAAGGAAAACATATCTGTAAAAGAAATACAACCCATCAGGAATGATGTTTCTGAAATAAAGTGGTATGCACTCTACACAAGGCCTCGTGCG
>JBBRSO010000136.1:0-7918 GCA_038245405.1 Bacteroidales bacterium | reverse complement strand
ATTACCGGGGAGGTTTGTGTACATCATCTCTGGTTTGAAGAATCATCATACGAAACGCTCGGAAACCTTATCAAGTGGAATCCGGCAATCAAGACACAATTTGACAGAGATGCTCTTATAAACGGAGTCAATAATAATCTGATAGATATAATTGCCACAGATCATGCACCTCATACCCTCCCAGAAAAGAATAACACTTATTTTAAATCTCCTTCTGGCGGACCGCTTATTCAGCATTCATTAAATATCATGCTTGAATTATGGCACAGGAAAATATTCAGCCTCGAAAAGATTGTGGAGATGATGTGCCATAACCCTGCTATACTATTTAATATAAGGAAAAGAGGATTTATCAGGAAAGGATACAAAGCCGACCTGGTACTTGTCGATCCTTCCAGCTCGTGGAGTGTTTCAAAAAACAACATACTGTATAAATGCGGCTGGTCTCCTTTTGAAGGAGTTACTTTCCATACAAAAGTCGTTCAGACAATAATAAATGGGACCATAGTTTATGATAATGGAATCATTAAAGAAGATTATAGGGGACAACGGCTTTTATTTGACAGATAGAAAATACCCCCTCGCCCTTCGGGCACTCCCCCTTGGCAGGGGGAGAAACTCCATGACTAGTGATTTTTCGCTCCTTTAGGGAAGATCCCTCTTTAGCGGGAGATGGGTAAAATTTCTCTCACTACAAATCTTACCGTAGATCGCGTTCGTTGCTCAAGAAGAATCTCACAGCCTTTTGTAACAGAATCAATTGCATCAGAAGTAAAATGCCGGATAGTAATTAATTCTATTCTTTCATTATAAACAATCGAGAATTCTGACTTAAGATCATTCAGAAGGATATCAACTTTTACACGTTCATCGTCAATACAAACATCGATACTGACGGCGCTGGCCTCGACAAGATTTACTTTTATCCCATGTGTTATAAAAGTGTTGAAGATCCTGCTTAGGTTATCACCCATTACGAAAGAAAAATCCTTGGGGGTTATCGATATGAGAATCTGGTCCTCTTTTTTTATAAAAACAGGAATGAGCTCCTTTAATGTCGCATCTGCTTTAATTACGGTACCCTGCCCTTCAGGTACAAGAAATGACTTTACATAGAGTGGAATACTTTTGTTATGCAAAGGCTTAATCGTTTTTGGGTGTATGACCTTCGCACCTGAAAACGACATCTCAACAGCTTCTTTATAGGATATCTCATCCATTTTAATGGCATTATTAAGCCATTTTGGATCGGCATTTAAAATGCCTTCTACATCTTTCCATACAATAACACATTCCGCATCAAGCATATTTGCCAGTATGGCCGCTGTGTAATCCGATCCCTCACGTCCCAGAGTGGTAGTAGTTCCTGCTACAGTGCCTCCGATGAAACCCTGAGTAACATATGTTTTGATATCCCTGAAGCTGAAGGCTGAATTTATACGGATAATGCTCTCACTCCACAATACGTCTGCGTCGCGATACCTGTCGTCAGAAAGAAGGATATCTCTTATGTCGAGCCACTCTGTATTAGGTTGGTTCATTTTAAGGTATTCCGCTACAATCATTGTTGACCAGAGCTCACCATATGAAACTATCTGGTCGTATTCAAAATCGTATTCTCCTTTAAATGAAGATAATAAATGATCGTTAAGCTTAGCAAAAGATGCATCGACTTTCCTATTTATCTCAGCAGTTTCACCAAAGAGATCCGAAATAACCGATAAATGCGAACTATGTATTTCCTCAAGAAGCCCTACATATTTCTCATCCATACTTAACCATACTTTAAGTACTTTCTCAAGTGCATTAGTGGTTTTACCGAAAGCAGAAACCACAATAACCAGCTTCCCCTGTTCTGTTGAGACTATTTTAGAGAGGTTTCTTATCCCTGCTGCGTCTTTTACAGAGGCTCCTCCAAATTTGTAAACCTTCATTATCTGATAATTTAGGCTAAAATTAGAATTTTGATTGGGAAACACAAGAGCCATCGCTCGAAAATCAATTTGCGACGTAGGAACACAATTATCAATGAGGAAAGGGAAAAATGATCATTATCTTTGCAAATTATTTTACCAGATCAACAAATCGCTGCGATTGCTTTATAAATGAAAGAAAACCAGATAACAGAACACTACAAAAATCATCCGGTCCTTCCGGATCTGATCGAAACAATTAATTCCGATAAGTCGCCGAATATACAGATTAGCGGACTCTCCGGTTCTTCGAGATCTATGGTACTCTCACTGGTTTTTCAAAAAACTCAGACTACACATGTAGTAATCATTCCTGAAAAGGAAGATGCAGCATATTTTTATAACGACCTGGTATCTCTCCTTGGAGAAGATTCTGTTTTCTTCTTCCCTTCAACTTATAAAAGATCGGTTCAGTACGAACAGACTGAACCGGCCAATATTGTTCTTAGAACAGAGGTTCTTAATCATCTTGCCTCAGGAAAAAGAAAGGGGATTATAGTGACCTATCCGGAATCTGTAATGGAAAAGGTTGTAAGCAGGAAAAATCTCAGGAAGAATACCTTTAATATAAGCAAAGGGGATAAGATCTCTCTTGAGTTTCTTGAGGAGATGCTTCACGAATACAATTTTACCCGAACAGACTTCGTATATGAGCCCGGACAATATTCGATAAGGGGAAGTATTGCCGACGTATTTTCTTACTCCGCCGATCTGCCATTCAGAATAGATTTTTTTGGAGAAGAAGTTGAGACTATCAGATCATTCAATACTGATGATCAGTTATCCGTAAGTATTCACAAACAGATTTCCATAATCCCAAATATTCAGGATATCTCAATAGAAGAGATTAATGATTCTTTTACGGATTTTTTGCCACCGTCTTCTCTCATCTGGATTGAAGATTCAGATTACATCAAAGAGAAAATAAATAATATCTATTTTCAGACCACTCAGCGTGAAGAATCAGGACAAATTAAAGACAAGGCAGAGATTGTAATGACAGGCAATCGCTTTCTTGACAATTGCAGGAAATTCAATATTCTGGAACTAGGGAGAAGCAGTGGCGTAACCCCAAATGCCCGGTTTGATTTCCACACTGAACCACAGCCGGTTTTCAATAAGAATTTTGAGTTGCTGGCCGACAAGCTCCTCTCAAATAATTCAGGTGGATACGAGACTTATATCATCTCTGAAAGTGAATCACAAATAGAAAGGTTGAGAGACATATTCGCAGAAATTAATCCTGATGCAAATTTCGTCTCACTTCTTCTCAATCTGCACAGCGGGTTTACCGATCATGATCTGAAGATATCAATTTATACTGATCATCAGATATTCGACAGATATCATAAATTCAGGATCAGAGGTTATTTTACAAAAAAAGAGAGTATTTCTGTTAAAGAGCTTACGGGGCTGAATCCTGGCGATTATGTAGTGCATATTGATCATGGTATTGGGAAATTTGGCGGCCTCGAGAAGATTGAGGTCAATGGGAAAATTCAGGAAGCTATAAAGCTGGTTTACAGGGATAATGATATACTATATGTAGGAATACATTCATTATACCGGATTTCAAAATATAAAGGCAAGGACAGTTTGGAACCAAAGATCTACAAACTCGGGTCGGGTGCCTGGCAAAAACTGAAACAAGCCACAAAGGCGAGGGTTAAGGATATTGCGAAGGATCTTATTCTTTTGTATGCCAAAAGAATGGGCTCTCCGGGATATTCTTTTTCACCCGACTCCTACCTGCAGCGTGAACTTGAGGCATCATTTATTTATGAAGACACACCTGATCAGCTTACTGCCTCAGTTGCGGTTAAAAAAGACATGGAATCTGAACACCCAATGGACCGTCTGGTATGCGGAGATGTTGGCTTTGGCAAAACAGAAATTGCGATCAGGGCAGCCTTCAAGTCGGCGTCAGACAGTAAACAGACTGCCGTTCTGGTACCGACTACTATTCTGGCTCTTCAGCATTATAAAACATTTTCGGCCAGATTAAAAGGATTCCCCTGTAATGTGGAATATATAAGCCGCCATAAAAAACCAGCTGAACAGAAAAAAATCCTTTCAGATTTATCCGATGGCAAGATCGATATAATTATAGGTACTCATAAACTTGTCGGCCACGATGTAAAGTTTAAGGACCTGGGACTACTTGTTATTGATGAAGAACAAAGATTCGGGGTTTCTGTAAAAGAAAAGTTAAAGAAGATAAAAGCCAATGTAGACACCCTGACTCTCACTGCCACTCCTATTCCGCGAACCTTACAGTTTTCGCTTATGGGTGCGCGTGATTTGTCTATTATTAACACACCGCCTCCCAACAGAATGCCAATTGTAACGGAACTTCATGGTTTTAATGAAGAGATTATCAAGGAGGGAATTGAATATGAAGTCTCACGAAACGGCCAGGTATTTTTTATACATAACAGGGTTGAAAATATAAGACTGATTGAATCACAGATCAACAGGATCTGTCCCAATGTTAAAACTGCAATAGTTCATGGTCAGATGGACGGAAAGCATGTTGAGAACGTGATGTACGATTTCATCCAGGGCGATTATGATGTGTTGCTGGCAACTACGATAATTGAATCGGGCCTCGATATTCCGAATGCAAATACAATTTTTATAAATGACGCCCACCATTTCGGATTATCTGAATTGCATCAGCTGAGAGGAAGGGTAGGCCGGTCAAATAAAAAGGCTTTTTGTTATCTTCTCGCTCCTCCATTAACCACTCTTACTCATGAAGCAAGAAGGAGACTTAAAGCCATTGAAGAATTTTCTGAACTGGGAAGCGGCTTCAATATTGCTATGCAGGACCTTGATATCAGAGGGTCGGGAAATCTTTTGGGCGGAGAGCAAAGCGGATTTATAGCCGACGTAGGTTTTGAAACATACCAGCGTATTCTGAATGAAGCGATGATCGAGCTGAGAGAGTCTGAATTTAAAGAACCAGCCATTGCTCATGAAAATGTGGAGGTACGAAAAAGTAATTGGCCTGAAAAACAATATACATCTGATTTTCAAATTGATACTGATCTGGAAATTATGTTTCCCGATGAGTATATTTCAAATATATCGGAAAGGATCAGGCTATACAAGGAGCTTAATGAGATAGATTCGGAGGAATCACTATGTTCTTTTGAACGCCGGCTGATTGACAGGTTTGGACAAATCCCGCCACCTGCACAAGCACTTCTGGACATAGTCAGGATCAAATGGATAGCGGTAAAAATAGGTATTGAGAAAATCCTCCTGAAAAATAATCTGTTAATTGCCAATTTCGTTTCGGATCCTAACTCGCAATTCTACAGAAGTGCACTTTTTGTTTCAATCATGAATTATGTTAACAGGAAGCAGAAACAAATGAATATGAAGCAAAAAGCTGCAAAGCTTAGCCTTACAATTAATGATGTTAAATCGGTTAAATCAGCGATAAGGGTTTTAACGGAGATTCTGGAGGCGCCTGCGGGCAACCCCCTAAATCTTCCTCCTTCCTGAAGATCAAACCACCCCGGCCCGGTATATACTAGTTATTTCTTCCGAAGATTTGTGGTCCGGGCCACCCCTCCTTGAAAAAGGAGGGGAAATCTTACTTACTTAGCATACTTATTATCAGCCATATAACTAGTATTAACTTGATGGCTATGCCCTAATCCCCCAAATATAGGAGGGCTTGAAAACCAGCCAGGGTGGGAATTGTCCCGCTTTAATTCATCTCTAGTCACTTTAGCTCACTTTAGTCACTTTAGTCACTTTAGTCACTCTAGTCACTTTAGCTCACTTTAGCTCACTCTAGTCACTTTTTATTACTTTTGTCTTATGAATCTTATAGTTGACATCGGAAATACAAGCACAAAGCTAGCCCTCTTTGAAGGGAAAGAATGTATATCCCAGGAGAGAATAAATGGATTAAGCATTAGGGAGCTGGATAAAATATTTACCAGCCACAATGTGAAACAGGCTATTGTATCTTCAGTTAAAACGTTACCTCCGTATATTTTAGACCTTCTTTATTCAAGTATCCCAACTGTTCATTTACTGACATCCAGGTCGCTGCTACCTTTTAAGATTGAGTATGATACACCTGAGACATTGGGCCCTGACCGGATTGCAGCAGTTGCAGGTTCTTATAAATTATTCCCCGGATCGGAGATACTTATTATAGATGCAGGAACGGCTATAACTTTTGATTTCTTATCGGCCGATATTTATAAAGGAGGTAACATTTCCCCGGGTTTGACAATGAGATTCAAAGCTTTAAACGAATTTACTGATAAGCTGCCTCTTCTTACCATCGAAGATTTATTCACCAACCCCGGAAGAAATACCCGCGATGCTATTCTGGCAGGTGTAATTACGGGGGTTACATATGAAATAAATGAGTATATTCGCACGTTTAAAAATAAACTTAAAGATTTCAAAGTAATATTAACAGGCGGAGATAGTGAGCTTCTTAAAGACAAAATCAATTATCAAATCATCTATAAGCCTGATATAGTGATTGATGGTTTAAATTATATTCTCGAATACAATGCGAAATAAGCTTATAATAGTCTTTTCTATCTTCTTTTTAACAGTTGGTATTAATATTACCGCGCAAAAACTTATTAATACTCCCTACTCAAGGTTTAATATCGGCACCCTCGAAACACAAGGATCATTTAAAAGTCTTGGTATGGGAGGTGCAAGTGTAGCCCTAAGGGACAATAACTCCATATTCTTTTCAAATCCTGCATCTTACAGCAGTATCGACACCAATTCATTTGTATTTGACTTTGGTTTGGATTATGGTAAGAATATTCTGGCAGGCAATACTGCAAAATATAAATCCGACGATCTGAACTTTCACCATCTTATTGTCGGTTTTCCTGTTGGAAAGGGTTTTGGAGTAGCGGTTGGTATAGTACCGGTAAGTTCAGGATATTATAGTATTTCAGGTGAGGTTACAAAAAGTGACCCTGTTTATGATCCAGGTATTGGACCATATGCTATTGAACATAATGGGAATGGCGGAATTACAAAATTTTTCATCGGGTCAGGCCTTAAGGTAACAAAGGATTTGTCATTAGGAATTAATATGGCTTTTCTCTCAGGAACACTTACAAGAACCAATCAGTTTGTTTTTAATGATTATACAACCTCTTTTCATAACAGTAGTCAGGAAAAACTTGAGATGAAGGGTCTTAATCTGGAATATGGATTACATTACACTCTAAATCTAAAGAATAACTATTTTCTGAATATTGGGGCATCTCTTTCCTCAGGTAAAAACTTCAGCACAAAATATCATCAGCTTTCATTGAAATATACAGCCTTTAGTGTTCAGGATACTATAACATTTACATCCGATAACAATGCCAAAACATTTATCCCGGCTACTGTAAGACTAGGTCTGGCTTTCGGTAAGAAGAATAAATTCACCGCCGATCTTGATTATATCTCAACAAATTGGTCAGCATCAAAGATTCCAGGCTCAACAGGATATGCTGCTGACACGCGTAATTTAATATTAGGAGCAGAATATATTCCAGATAAATTCTCTAATTTCAGTTTTATTAACAGGATTGAATATCGTATTGGGGGCCATATCGGAGATAATTATCTGATTTTAAACGGTCAGCAAATAAAAGAATATGGGGCCAGTATAGGTTTGGGTATCCCTGTTAAGCATGCATCGACAGTTGCAAATTTCTCATGGGGCACTATTAACCTATATCTTGATTACACAAGAAGAAACGGATCCAGCTCCTCAAGTCTTCATTATGAAAATTACATTACAGCAGGATTTAGTCTGAATCTGTATGATTACTGGTTCATCAAACGAAAATATGACTAGAAATCCTGCTGGATTTTTTCACCAGCTATGAAAGGTTCCCAACATAAAATCATTTTTTTTACAATTACGATTCTAATTGCAGGGATAATTGTTT
>JBBRSO010000135.1:0-7950 GCA_038245405.1 Bacteroidales bacterium | reverse complement strand
TGCTATAAGAACGGGTCAATTGGGAAAAGAGATATCGAAATACCGTGAAGGTGAAGACCAATACTCAATTATGCTTCGCTTTGAAGAAGATCAACGAAAAGATCTCGAACAATTGCTTAATCTGACGATCACATATCGGGATATGAATTCAGGAATATTGCGTCAGATTCCTTTGTCGGTTGTGGCTCATGTTGAGTATGTGAACAGCTACGGTCAGATCAACCGCCTTAACCTGAAGCGTGTAATAACACTGTCTTCCAATGTTCTTGCCGGTTTCAATGCCAACATTATAAATGAACAACTGCGAAAGGTTATTCCTCAGTTTACTAAGCCATCTTCTATTGACATACGTCAGACAGGTGAGCAGGAGGATCAGGCCGAATCGATGGTATTCCTTTCGAAAGCTATGGTGCTTTGCTTATTCCTGATTATGTTCATACTTATTACGCAGTTTAATTCGATGTCAAAAGCACTGATAATTGTCTCGGAAGTCGTGTTCAGTCTTATTGGAGTATTGCTTGGCTATATGATTTTTGGAATGACAATTTCAATTATTATGACAGGCATGGGGATCGTCGCTCTTGCTGGTATTGTTGTAAGGAATGGAATATTGCTTGTTGAATTTACGGATGTCCTGAAAGAGCAGGGTGTAAGAACCAGAAAGGCTATTATTCAGGGAGGGATGATTCGTATCACGCCTGTTATCCTTACTGCAACCGCAACTATACTTGGGTTGATTCCATTAGCTATCGGGATGAACATCAATTTTGTTACCCTGTTTCGCGATCTGGATCCGCATCTTCACTTCGGTGGTGATAATGTTATGTTTTTCGGACCGTTATCGTGGACAATTATCTTCGGGCTAAGCTTTGCTACATTTTTAACACTTGTACTGATTCCGGTAATGTATTCAGTTATTTATACAAGAAGTATTAACAAGCAACGTCGCAAACTCAGAAAACTCAGAGAAAGAGCAATAAATTGATCATTCAATTACTAAGAAGGGGCTGTCAAAATAGACGGCCTTTTCTTTGTTGTTGTTCCCTGTTAACCCATTAGTGTAAATTGTTAAACCATTAGCATTTTTATCTGAACATTTATTATACATTTGATGTTAAAAGGAATCATTTACTTAAATCATTTCCAATATGTCAACTAACAATGACTCAGCTGAGGACCTGCACCTTGCAAAAGCGCTTGAGCACCTTAATTCTGTACTGGTATCCGGAGAAACTATAGACGCCTGGGCAATTCAGAGAAGATTATTTGCTATAACTAAAAGGCGTATACTGATTGCAGCTACATCCGGACGATTCATAAAGATCTCGAGAGGACTGCTCGGTGGATTTGAAATGATTGACTTCAGATGGCAGGATCTTGGAGATGCTAAAATCAAAGTGGGAATATTCGGCGCGGACATTTTCATGAAAGTGTACGGATCGGCCGATCTGGCTATGTCCGAAAACGCAGACCAGATGCTTGTATTGCACGGTTTCAGGAAAGAACAGGCAGAACAGATATATCGACTCGCGCAGGCTCAGGACCAGGCATGGAGGGAAAAGAGAAGGATACGGGAACTGGAGGAAATGAGAGCAAAATCAGGTGGGGTTACCATTGGCTCCAACAGCGCATCACAACTAACAAACTCATCTGAAAGCGCAACAGCAAAGCTGGAACAAGCCAGACAGATGCTTGAAAAAAAATTGATTACCGATTCAGAGTATGAATCGATAAAAGCACGAATAGTCAGTGGGTTATGAAAAATACTTTAACAATAGTACTTCTGCTTATTTCAATTACCTGCTTTTCCCAAAGACAGGATACCACAAAAACAGAAGACTGGAAAAGCATTTACCGGGCCAGTGCCACAAAAATTAATGATCTGGTTAATACAAAACTCGAAGTCAGCTTTGATTATTCCAAATCGTGGATGTACGGGAAAGCATGGATCACACTTCATCCGCATTTTTATCCTACCGATTCATTACGTCTCGATGCAAAGAGCATGAATATTAAAGAAGTATCACTGGTAAAAAAAGGAAAGACAACACCACTGAAGTTCAGTTACGACAGTTTAAATCTGTTTATAACCCTCGATAAAACATATAAGGCAGATGAAAATTATACTGTTTATATCGACTATGTGGCCATGCCGAACGATATCAAGCGTAAGGGAAGTGCGTCTATAACGGACGCCAAAGGACTTTACTTCATTAATCCTCTCGGAAAAGACTTGAAGAAGCCTACCCAGATATGGACACAGGGTGAGACAGAATCCAACTCAGCATGGGTGCCAACAATTGATAAGCCTAATCAGAAAATGACAGATGAGATAAGTATGACTGTACCGGATAAGTATCAGACACTTTCTAACGGCACTATAATAAGTACAAAGAAAAACGCGAATGGAACCCGTACTGATACCTGGAAAATGTCATTGCCGCATTCTCCTTATCTTATGATGATGGCAGTTGGCGAATATGCAATAATAAAGGATAAGTATAAGGGCAAAGAAGTCAATTATTATGTAGAAAAAGAATTTGCACCTGTAGCCAGAAAGATTTTCGGATATACCCCGGAGATGATAAAATTCTTTTCGAAAATTACCGGAGTAGAATATCCATGGTCAAAATATTCACAGGTCGTTGTGAGGGATTATGTGAGCGGAGCAATGGAAAATACCACAGCAACAGTTCACGGGGAAAGCGCACAGCAGGATGCCCGCCAGCTTATTGATGATAATCGCTGGGAGGATATTATAGCACATGAACTATTTCATATGTGGTTTGGAGATTATGTTACATGTGAAAGCTGGAGCAACATAACGGTCAATGAGTCTTTCGCAAACCTGAGCCAGTCGTTATGGGAAGAGTATAAACATGGTAAGGACGCCGCAGATGAACATAGTTACAACAACATGATGAATTACATGCGCGGCGGTAATGAGAAAAAAGACCTTGTGAGGTTTTATTACAAGGATCGTGAAGATATGTTCGACCTTGTAAGTTATGAAAAAGGCGGCCGTATTCTCAACATGCTTCGTTATGTGGTGGGAGACAGTGCATTCTTTAAATCACTTAATCTTTATCTACGTACAAATAAGTTCAAGTCAGCAGAAGCACAGAACCTGCGTCTTGCATTTGAAGATGTTACAGGTCAGGATCTTAACTGGTTCTGGAACCAGTGGTACTATGGAAGCGGGCATCCGAAGCTTGATATCAGTTATAAATATTCGGAATCAGGAAAATCTGCGAAGGTTGTTATCCGGCAGACACAGTCAGGTAAAATATTCAGACTTCCGCTTGCAATAGATGTTTATCAGGGTTCTGATAAAAAACGATATAATGTCGTCTTAAATAATCCTGTTGATTCATTTGTATTTAATACTGTCACCAAACCCGATCTGATCAATGTCGACGGCGATAAAATTCTTCTTGGGGAAAAGTCAGACCATAAAACTCTTGATAATTTTCTTTTTCAATACAAATATGGAGGATTATTTCTCGACAGGAGGGAGGCAATAGAATTTGCTGCAAGGAATCAAAACGACGATAAAAGAGCATTTGATTTAATGAAAAGCGCTTTGAAGGATAAGTATTATGGTTTGCGGTTATTTGCCCTTCAAAGAGTGAACCTCCAGAAAGATTCATTGAAAAAATCAATCGAACCGGTACTTCTGAGTCTTGCTGAAACTGATCCTAAAACTTTAGTCAGAGCAGGAGCAATTGAAGCAATCGGACGATATAAATTGGCTAAATATAAGCCTATGTTCCTTAAAGCAATAAGTGATTCATCCTATTCAATAGCTGGAAAGGGTCTGATAGCTCTTAGTGCTATTGACACAACTGCTGCACTTGATAAAGCAAAATCCTTTTCAGATCAGAAGGTAAAAGGTGCTTTAAACGCAGCCGTTACAAATGTTCTGTTCAGCTTTTCGAATGAAAATGATTTTGAATCTCTCTCGGCACGTTTTAATGACTTGCCGTTCGGGGATGAGAAATTTACAGTACTACAACCATTCGCCAACTACCTGAAAAAGGTTAAGGATCCTGTAAAGTTTAAGAGTGGTATCGATATGATTGTGAGTTTTCGTGATACAATACCGACACAATATCGTCAGCAGACTGATCCTTTTTTTAATGGCATGATATTAAGCGGAATAGCCGCCATTAAGAATTCAAAAGGACTCGCAGATCAGGCAGATTATGTAAAATCGAAACTGCCGGTCAAAGCAAAGCCAGCCGAACCAGCGGCAACCGGCAATATTCAAAAATAACCGATCAGGGAAATTATAATAACCACTTCTAGATTTTTATAAATAACTTATTCTTATATAGCCAGTAGCAGATATACCAGAGAACAGCCCAAATACCAAGACTGGTAATTATCTCCACCATATATTCACCTGTCCACGAAAACAGCAAATTGCTGAATGGAGCGATAACTCTATGGATGAATGCGCCACCACCCATTGAAAAGAAAAGGTAGATGAAGATGCTGTTCATACCCACTATTATAAACATTTTTGATCCTTTAGTGAACTGTTTCTGCACATCAATAAGCCAGTAACAGAAACAAAGCACCAGTATTGCCCATCCTCCGCTTGCAAAGACAAACGAAGAAGTTGCTATCTTTTTGATAATGGGAGTGATATTAAATCCGTCAAGGGTATATCCGATCAATAAAGCTGAAACCCCTGCTATCAGCAAGTAGTGAATTTTTTTTGCTGAAGGCTTTTCACTCATGAGAAGTTTACCGCAGAGAACTCCCCACACAGTATGTGCTGTGGTTGAAACAAAATTAAGAGTAGCCCATTCACTTGCTTTGTCAACACCTTCAATTTTATTATTAAACCAGGCTCCCAGGTTTTCAAAATTTATCCATGGATGATTAAACCCTTCAACCGGGAAAAACCGGTAAGCAAGATCAATGACCAGCAGTATAATAAGAGTGAAAATCAACTGAAACTTAAAGCTTTTATTCCTGATCAGGAATGCCACCAGATATGTAACTGAAAGCTGAGCAAGAACATTCTGGAAACGGAATACAAGTCTGCCGGCATCAGCGAAATAGAGTGCCCACCCCAGGAAAAGCAACAATGATGACCGCTTAAAAGCATGTCGTGTTATTGTTTTTATGCTGTCTCCTTTTTTTAGTCTGTTTGCAACAGCAAAAGGAATAGCCACACCAACTATGAACATGAAAAATGGCTGAATAAGATCCCAGAAATGTAAACCATGCCACTCATGATGACTTAACTCCATACCAAGAAACTGTATGAATCCGACATTTGATTTTTCGAGATGTCCGTAGAGCTCAGTGGCTTCCCCCGCAAGCAGAAACATGGTAAATCCCCTAAAAAAATCTATTGATGTTACCCTTGCTGGTAAAGCTGGATTAAATGTGCTGGTATTCGTATTCATTTTCTGATTTTTGAAGTTCACATGTTTTCAGAAATATATGATTTTTTATTTATAATATTAAAATTGAATAAGACATTTAAATTTTTATTGGATTTTCATTTTTGAATAATGCTAATAGATTTCGATTTATTATGCCGACTGACATTTTCCCATCGGGTTTTATTAACTTTATTCTTTATAAATTGCTATGACTATGAATAAATTCTTAAAAGAAATTTTTGAGCAGCCACAGGCTCTGGAAGATACTCTTAAATACTATCTCCATGAGGATGGAAAAGTTCAACTTAAAAAAGTTAGTGATCTGTGGAAACAAGGGAAGTTAAATAATATTTTGTTTACAGGAATGGGCAGTTCATTCTTCGCACCATATACTGCCTCGTGTATATTAAGTAGTTTTGGAATAGCTTCAAACAATATTAATGCCGGCGAATTATTACATTATCATCTTCCCCGCCTGAAGCCTGATACACTTCTCGTCTGCATCTCACAATCAGGGGAAAGTTATGAAGTTGTAAAGATCCTGGAAAAGAAACATCCAGGTATTAAGTGTATCGGCATAACCAATGAGGAAAAGAGTACACTTGCCAATAAATCAGATCTTGTTCTCCTGAGCAAAGCCGGTAATGAGGAGATGACTTCTTCAAAAACATATGTTTCTACTCTGTTAGTGCTGCATATATTTTCACAGGTTATTTCAGGTAGCTGGTCGCAGGAATCGGTTGCTGGTTTAAATACAATTATTGAGGCCGTGAGCCGTCTCATTGACAGGAGAGAAAAGTGGTTGTCCTCTGTGATGACATTTCTTGGTCAACCTCATTTCGTTCAGATAATAGGACGGGGACCTTCATATTCATCTGTGCTACAAGGATCACTAATGGTAATGGAAGCAGCAAGAAATCCGGCGGCCGGAATGCTTGGAGGTGAATTCAGGCACGGGCCACTTGAGATGGCAAAAAATGGATTCAGGGCTATACTACTGGCACCAATAGGAGATACTTTCGATCAATCGGTGAAACTGGCAGCAGATATCACAAAATTCGGGGGTAGAGTGGTGCTTATTACAAACAGCCATGATGAAATCAAAAACCCTGAGATTTTCACAATTAATATACCTTGTCAGGATGAATATCTTTTCCCTGTTGCAGCAATTGTACCGCTTCAGTTTATTGTGAACCAATGGGCAGTAGAGTCAGGACATGAACCAGGGAATTTTATTATGGGTGCTAAAGTGACTACAACAGAATAGAAGCTGCCCCTTTTCAGTTAAGCTGCGGCTTTCCTGAACGGGCGTTTCAGTAATATAAATTTGATTATGAAACTACCTGAGAAAAACATAATAATCGGAGTCGATGTAGGTGGCACAAAGATAAAGACTGGTGCAATTAATCTAAATGGTGAGATACTGGGGCAACCATTAACCGTTGAAACCGGAGGGTCAGATGAGAAAGAGATGATCTTTGAAAGGATTGCCGGATCAATCGCTAATACAATTCAGAATCACCGGTTGAAGATCAACAATATCCTGGGTATTGGTATGGGAGTGACAGGTCCTCTGGATAATTCAACTGGTACTATTCTCGAATGTCCCCAGCTTCCTACAATGCATTTTTATCCTCTCCGCCAAAAAATATCAGAAAGGTTTAAGCTTTCAGTAGTAATGGACAACGATGCAAATGCTCTCTTACTCGGTGAGAGTATATGGGGAGCCGGAAGAGGTCACAGATCAGCTCTTGGATTCACCCTGGGTACAGGATTGGGCTGTGCAATAGTCGTTGATAAACGCCTTTTTTCAGGTTCAAATGGTCTTGCAGGCGAAATATGGCCTTCTCCCTATAATAATGGAACAATTGAAGATATTGTCTCCGGAAGAGGTGTTAGAGCTCTTTATAACAGATTTACCGGCCATTGGAAAACAGCCAAGGAGATCTCTGCTCTTGCATACGAAGGAGATTTAGATGCCATTAAAACATGGAATATATTTGGTGAGTCGCTCGCTGCTTCACTTGCATGGGGCATTAACCTGATAGACCCCGACATAGTAATTCTTGGCGGTTCGATATCTAATTCATTTGATCTTTTTTACGATGGTATGAATACTGTATTGAGGAAATTTATCTGTCCCGTCCCAGCTTCAAAAACAAAAGTTGTAAAGGCTGCACTGGGAGATGATGCAGGTTTTATTGGAGCTGCAAGCCTTGTGATGCAACAAAACTAATAAATTACTGTCTATAAAACATAAAACCTGATTTAATGAAATCCATAGTAAAGTTTTCACTAATTATATTGTTTCCTGCATTATTAAATTCCTGTTCAGATAAGTCAGAGAAGATTGCAGTAAAATTTCCTCTTTCTGGTGAATGGGCTTTTAAGTCTACCCTTGTCGCAACAGAAGCTGGTGAAATAATTTCTGCGGGTAGTTACATCCCTGAATCGTGGTATCCTGCTACAGTTCCTACAACTGTATTGAGTGCTCTCATTAAAAATAAAATTTATTCAGATCCGTGGGTAGGTCTTAACAACTTTAAGA
>JBBRSO010000134.1:0-8059 GCA_038245405.1 Bacteroidales bacterium | reverse complement strand
TGAAGTACTGTTGACAATTTATAAAGCCCCCCACTCCTACACTGGTGAGAATTCTGTTGAGATCTCATGTCATGCTTCACCATACATAATAAGAAAAATTCTCGAGTTGCTTATTAGATCAGGGGCTATTTCAGCGAATCCCGGTGAGTTCACCCAGCGTGCCTTTTTTAATGGTAAAATAGACCTTTCGCAGGCCGAAGCGGTTGCTGATGTTATTGCCTCCAGGACAAGCGTTTCTCATAATATAGCGTTAAACCAGATGCGTGGCGGTTTTTCGAACGAGATAAGCAGGCTAAGATCTGAACTCTTGAATTTTGCATCTCTTATAGAGTTAGAGCTTGACTTCGGTGAAGAGGATGTTGAGTTTGCTGACAGGGAAAAGCTGAAGGCCATAATTACAAGTGTGAAAGATCTGGCTGACAGACTTGCAAACTCCTTCCTTCTGGGTAATGTACTGAAGAATGGCATACCGGTAGCCATTGTTGGAAAGCCAAATTCAGGCAAATCCACATTACTGAATGCCTTGTTGCGTGAAGACAGAGCAATTGTCTCGGAAATTCCAGGAACTACCAGGGATACAATTGAAGATACAATAATTATTGATGATGTAGAGTACAGATTTATAGATACTGCCGGTTTGAGGGAGACCACTGATGTTATTGAAACAATAGGTATCCGAAAGACATATGAAAAGATCAATGAAGCAACTGTGATTCTTATGATAGATGAGATATCGGATACTGCTGATGCTATAAACAATCGTGCGGAAGCGATCAGGAAAATGATCAGTCGGTCGACAAAACGATTGATCATTTTGATAAATAAGACCGATACTGTTTCTTTAGAAAATCTGGCATTACTGAAGAAAAAGATAAAAGTCGAAGATAATGAGAGACTCCATTTTATCTCGGCCAGGCAGAAAACAGGTCTTGATGAACTCAGGACAATCCTGGGAGAAATTATTGAAAAGGACAAAATGAATTCAGGAGATATAATTATCACTAATATAAGACATTACGAAGCATTACTTCATGTATCGGAGAGCCTGTCAAGAGTGATATCAGGTCTTGAAAACAACATCCCTGAAGACCTTATCGCGATTGATATCCGTCAGTCAATATATTACCTTGGAGAGATCACAGGAGAGATCACTACAGATGAGATTCTGGGGAATATTTTTAAGAATTTTTGTATCGGAAAGTGAATAATTGCGAAGGATACATTAAAGCTAACTGAGTATTCCATCAAAAAAAGGTGGCCTCTTTGTTGAACCACCTTTAAATTCCAGTTTTACCGTAATTTACTTCTTCAGTACAGTTTTAAGAACTGTCTCTTTTGGTAGCTTTTTGGTGCAGAAGAACCAATCGTAGCAATGCATCTCTTCTTTGTTATCCATCCGTTCTTTTGCCACTCCGCATGAACCTGCTGTAGGGACAATTACATCATCACCTGGCTGCCAGTCGGCTGGTGTTGCAATTGAAAATGCATCTGCGGTTTTCATTGCAATAAGTGCTCTGTACAATTCCTCAAAATTGCGTCCCATGCTCAGAGGATAGTAAATGACTGCCCTGATAATCCCTTTTGGATCGACGAAGAATACAGCTCTTACTGCCTTTGTGGAACTTTCACCAGGTTGAAGCATACCATATTTTTTTGCTACTTCCATAGTAATGTCTTCAATGAGCGGGAATTTAACTTCCACATCTTTCATCCCCTTGTATTCAATCTTTTCTTTAATGGTACGGAGCCATGCAATATGGCTGTATAGTCCATCTACCGACAGACCGACAAGTTTGCAGTCAGCTGCTTCAAATTGCTTCTCCATACTGGCGAAGGTCATGAATTCAGAAGTACATACCGGTGTAAAATCAGCCGGATGGCTAAAAAGGATTACCCAGCTTCCTGCATAATCTGCAGGGAAATTAATTGGCCCTTGTGTTGTTACCGCTTTAAATTCAGGAGCTTTGTCGCCAATACGAGGCATTGGTGTTACGTGATTGTCTTCCATGTGATTGATTATTAAGTTACTAAATATTAAGTTTTTGGGATGTTATCCCAAAAGTGCGTATTATTTTCTTCTGGAAATCACTAATTTGAGATCTTCTCTTATTGAAGATAAATCTTCTTCATGTTCAAGTATGTGAATACAAATTTAAAAATATTCAGGACTAAATGAACATTTGTCCATTTATGGTTTCAACAAAACCATAAAAACTATTCAGTTAAAAGTATAAGCTGAGGCGAAAGTAAATATTACGTCCTGGTTCAACACTGATGCCGCCCCTGTTGGTAGATAAATGATTTGTATAGCTTCGGTCAGTTATATTATCGATTCCGGCAAATATGCGCAATCTGGTTGGACCCAGATTGATTTTCTCCGAACTCATAGCCAGATCGAGGCGGGAATATCCACCAGTTCTCTTTTCACTTTCAGCAACCTTATCCTGTCTGGTAGCGCCAACTACGGTCACCTCAGCCGAGCCTATTTTGGGGAATGTGTACCTTATGCCCAATCGTCCGTTTAGCGGCGGTATTTGAGGCAGGTTGGCATCAGCCTCAGTATCCTTTCCACGTACGAATGCTCCCGAGCCGAACAAAACAAGGTCAGAGTAAATATTGTATTGCAATCCAAATTCGACTCCGTAGAGCAAAGCTTTGCTAACGTTAGCGTTGATAAGTGCAGGTATTGTATCAGTAGTCCCCTGTGAGATTCCGGTATTTAGTGTATAGATAAATTCTCCTGGAGTTTCGACAACCATATTGGAAATCAGGTTAGTAAAGACATCTGCCTGAAAGTTAAATTTGGGTTTCCATATTCGTAAACCCAGGTCAACAGAATAACCACTTTCTGGATCCAGATCAGGATCACCCAGACGAACATAATTACCCAAATCGATGTATTTAAAACGCTCTTCAAGCGACGCAGCTCTGAATGAACGGGAAAGATTAAGTGACAGATCAATATCTTTAAATAATTTATAGAGAGTACCGGCATTTGCACTCCAGGAAATGCTGTTATTTCTTCCCTTGTCAAAGGTTATTCGCTGGTTTGGGGGGTTATCGTTCCGGACGCCGTTAACAATCAGGTAATCTATGTCAAAAGCCTGCTCATTTTTGACCCATATGCCATCCATCCGTCCTCCCAAAATCAGGGTAAGTTTATCGTTTAGCAAGTGGGCTTCATCCTGTAAAAACATCCCTGCACTGGTAAACGTTGACTCAGGGATAGGAGTTTCTCCACGAATCAGGTTATTGGTTATAATAACATTGCCTTCGTTATTCAGAATCTCAACCTTAATATATTTTTTACGGTTTGTGGTGAGCTTCCGCGACCATACATCCACACCAGCAATAAGGGTATTCTTTTCGGTGATGTTCCATACACTCTGTAGCTGTGCCCCGTTTGTCAGATGATCTCCGTTGGGGCTAACCAATTCGGGTGTTACACGCTGTATTCCAACAGGCAGAGTAGTTTCTGTCACGGTATTGGGGATCATAGCTACATCACGTTGGATGAACTGGTTAAAATAACTTAGCGTCAGCGAGGTGAGTTTTTCGGTTATATCACTGATTTCGTAGCTGGCAGCAATTAACTGTCTGCCAATATTAGTATATGTGGCTTCAGCAGGCCCCGGAAATGCTTCGCCTCCGGGTATGCCAACATTAGTGGCCCAATTATGCTGATACTGTACCTTAAGAAGTTGATTAGCATAAGGCTTAAATCCGATCTTTGTCGTTACATTATTGGATGTATACTGGCTATTGGGCAAAATACCTTTTGGTGTGTGCATATCGCCTGCATCATTGCGGGAGCCGCTTACTCTGAGATACCATTTTTCTGAACCAGTATTGATATCTGCATGGCCGGTAAAAAGTTCATTAGCCGAGGAATAGCCCGAAATGACATTTCCTGATAAGTAAGGTTTGCCGGCAAAGTGCCCATCTCTCGTGATGATGTTCACAATTCCGCCCATGGCACCCGTGCCGTAAAGCGAAGATTGTGCACCTTTAACCACTTCAACTCGTTCTATATCGTTCACATCAACCATACTGAGGGAGGCGGTTAAATCTGTGGCTGTTTCCACGCGGTAGCCATCAATCAGTGTTACCAGCCGGTTTTCGTTTAACCCCCGGATATTGATATTGGTAGCCCAAACCCCATCGCTACCCATTGCAATCCCGGGCTCAGCGGCCAGTACATTCGAGAGAGTTAACGAGGAAAGTTTTTGATACCTGTCTGACCCCACAACGGCCAAAGGTGTGGGTAACTCCTTTATCTGTCTGTTAACCCTCAGACTCGATACTTCGATTCCCCCCAGCGGGATGAGTTGCAGAGATAGAAAAAAATCCTGTTGTAAATCGCTGCTAACCTGCAACTCACGAATCAAAGGGCTGTAGCCTATTATCTTTAATGTTAGGCGATAAATCCCTGCCGGAACGTCAATGGTAAACCGGCCCTTAATATCTGAAACAGCAGTAAAGGAACCCTTAGCAGCATTCTCTTTCATGTCAACCACCACATTTTCTATCGTATTTTTGGTCACAGAGTCACGGACTGTTCCCTGAAAACGAAAAACCTGTCCATACGAACTAAATGAAAAAAATGCTGCGCATATAATAGTCAAAAAACAAAATCTATTCATTTTCCATGTTCTTTAAAAGTACCGATTTTACCTGAATCCCCTTTAAACGGCCCAGTTGTCCTGTAAGGGAGCCAATCTGATCGGTGGTACCTTCAAAAACAATAGAAATTAAGCTTTGACCATTGTACCGGGGCAACCCCTGTCGTCCAATGATAATTTGGGAATGTTTTGAGATGATTTCGTTCAGCATCTGAACGTTTTCATGATTCTCAACTTGAATTAATGCAGCTCCTACTCTCTTTTCCATCAGAATACCTCCGGGTCAGATTTATGATTGAATCTGTAACACCTTGATTGAGAGAGTATCTCAAGTCGCAGTGTAATCATAAAATATTTGTTAATAATTTAACAAATATAAAGGTTAGCTTACTTACTTCAATATGATTATGTGCAAATTTTTAAGAAATTGAATAAGCACAAAAGAATTCTATATTAGAAACAGAAAAAAAATTAAAGGAATTCTTTAAATTAGATATTTTTGCATAAAGATTATAACTCATGCCCGGAAGATTTTTATTGGTTCTATTATTATTATGTCTGCTTTCAGGGTGTAGAAATACAACCCAAAATACCGGAAACAGCTACACTTACACAATTGCCACACTGAAAGGACCTTCATCAATGGGGATGATCAGGCTGATTGACAGTTTGATCCGGGGTAATGGACACAACGTACAGGTGAAGATTCTGAACGAACCCCTCCAGGTTCGGAAAATGATGATAGAAGGTTCCGCTGATTTTGCCATTCTTCCAACTACCATGGCTGCAATAACATATAATAAAGGCATGGACTACCAGTTAATTGGTATTCCGGTATGGGGTACTCTTTACCTGTGCGGGAGCGATACAACCATTACCCGATGGGAGCAACTCAGGGGAAAAAGGGTTAATGTTATGGCTAAGGGAATGACTCCCGATGTACTGTTCCGCTACCTGCTTCAAATAAATGGTATAAATCCCGAAACCGATATTACGCTCGATTATAGCTTCCCAACTCATATCGATCTGGCCAATGCTGTTGCCGCCGGGCAAGCTGCTCTTGGAGTGATCTCCGAACCTCTGGCCAGTCTGGTTATGCAGAAGAATAAAGCTGTAAGGATTATTTTTGATCTTAACGATGAATGGAAAAAAAAGGAGAGTATTCCTATTGCAGAAACTGCATTTATGGCTAAAAAGAGTGTAATACAAGGTAACAGGCATTTAGTAGAACAGGTTATTTTGAGCTACCAGGCATCAACTGAATGGGTAAATCACAACATTGACAGTGCTGCTTTACTGATTGTTAAATACAATATTTTGCCAAATTACGATGTTGCCGTTGATGCAATCCCTCGATCAAATCTTAAATTTGTCAGGGCGAAAGACATTCAACTTCAAATAGAGGAATATCTCAATGTTTTTTACAAGATGAACCCGGATATTATTGGAGGAAAAATACCTGATGAAAATTTCTTTTACCAGTAAACAATATATAAGCCTCGCTTCTGTAATCTTTATGCTGGCAATATGGAAAATACTCGCCATGCATTTCGATTCCGATTTTATTCTTCCCCCACCCGAAAAAACTCTGATTACAACCCTGAGTCTTTTTGGAGACAACCGTTTTTTGGCAACAATAGGGGCTACGGTATTACGCGGTATAACCGGGTTTGTCTTGTCGTGCATTCTTGGAGTAGTTCTTGGTGTTGCAGCCGGAATAAATCCCCTTTTTGACGCGTTTTTACGGCCATTGCTTGTTCCTATCCGTTCCACCCCTGTAATTGCTCTTATCCTTCTGGCTCTTATTTGGTTCAATCCCGGTTCAGTACCTATTTTCATCGCAATCCTCACAATGTTTCCATTTATTTGCACAAATGTTGCTGACGGGATTAAGAGCGTTGACCATGAGCTGATAGAGATGGCAAGGTTTTACAGGGTAAGACGTAAGCGGATAATCCGCGACGTGTATATCCCTGCCATAATTCCATTCATTATAAGCGGTGCATCCAGCGCTATGGGTATTGGATGGAGGGCTATAATAATAGGCGAGGTGCTTAGCCAGCCCAAATATGGTATTGGCACAGTAATGCAATCTGCACAGACATTTCTAAATGTAGATGCTGTAATTGCATGGACTATTGTGGCTGTAATTATCAGTTACGGGTTCGAAAAGATAATCCGTTGGAGTGAACGAAAACTTATTGTTTGGAGATTCTGACCATGAGTTTAGAGATTAAAGGTCTATACAAAGATTTCGATAATATTTCACTTTATAGTGATTTCAACATAGGTTTTTCTGAAGAAACAATTACCTGTATCCTGGGCCCGTCGGGTTGCGGAAAGACTACGTTGTTAAATATTATTGGCAATATCATTAAACCAGATAGTGGTAAACTTTTAGGATTCGACGGGAAAGTAATTTCGTATATTTTTCAGGATACCAGGTTACTCCCATGGAAAACCGTTGAGGCTAATATCGGGTTTGTTTTAAGTGATAAGCTGCCGATAGAAGAGCGACAAAAAATTGTTAATCAATTTATACGGCTCGTAGAGCTTGAAGGCTTTGCCGGATACTACCCCTCGAAGCTAAGCGGTGGAATGCGTCAGAGGGTTTCTATCGCGCGAGCCTTTGCCTATCCTTCCGATGTAATACTGATGGATGAACCGCTCAAGGGATTGGATATTAAACTGAAATTAAATCTGATACGAACTTTTTTGCAAATATGGCAGGCAGATAAACGAACTGTTATTTTTGTGACCCATGATGTCGATGAAGCTCTTCTGCTCGGCAATGAAATAATTGTGTTAAGCCGGGCCCCTGTACAAATAGTTGCACGTCAAAAAGTTGAAGTTCCGGTATCAAATCGTTCGCTTGATTCCATTTACTTTAAAAAGTTAAAAAAGCGCTTATTTGTTCTATTGTGAGAGATTTGCAGTTTTAGCCTGCTGAACTTTTTTAATATTAACAACAAAAACACACAAGTTATTCCATTAACTGTTAATCTATGTATTGCCATCAGCATTGTTATCAGTTCGAATGCCTTCCAGTACAATTATCAATTGCTTTTAAAACAAAATCCGGAGCAGCACATGGCTTCCAGTTGCCTTTGCAAACAAAAGCCAGTTCTGTTTCGGCTTCGTTTATTAACTCATCGTTTTCGTTATACAATTTGTATGTAAACCATATTCTCACCCCTTTAATTGCTTTCAGAGTTGTTTTAACCTTAAGAAGGGCATCATAATGCGTGGTTTTCAGAAAATGGAAATTCATCCGTATAACAGGAAGCATGAATCCGGCCTCTTCTACCGAAAAGTATGATATGCCAATACTGCGAAACAACTCCCAACGAGCTGTTTCGTAATACTTTACATAATTTGCATGATGTACAGTGCCCATCTGGTCTGTATCGGGGTACATAACCCTGAATGAATATTCG
>JBBRSO010000133.1:0-8354 GCA_038245405.1 Bacteroidales bacterium | reverse complement strand
TTCCCCTGTCATCAGGCAAGCTTCTGGTTTCTTATAGAAGATCACTGTCAGAAAGATATGGCCTTTACGAATTCGATCCTGAAAATCAGGAATTGGGTAAAGCTATATATGCCGATAATAGTTATAATGTCGTGGATATAGTAGTACCTGGAATGCATGAGAGACCAAAAAATCTTCCAAGTGAGGTTGATATGGGTGTGAAGACAGGCATACTCCTTTGCCAGGATGTAAGTTTATTGAACCCGCAACAAGCAAATACTACAAAATCATCGACAATACAAATTGTCGGTATTGATTCAATTCTTGGCAGGGTTGATGTAGAGTCAGATGGATCATTTTATTTGAAAGTTATAGCCGATAAACCTTTCAGGATTCAAACGATTGGGAAGGACGGTACGGTGGTGCAAAGTACTTGTGGCTGGATCTCTCTGCGTCCGAATGAAAGACGCGGATGCATAGGCTGCCATGAAGATCCTGAGTTAGTGCCGGGGAACAGGGTGCCACTGTCTGTTAAAAAATCTCCTGTTAATATCCCAATGCATATAAATAAAATTGTTGAGAAAAAGGTTTCACTGGAATAGTATGAAGACATATAGAAAGATAATTACGGTAGTTGTTTTATTTGGGGTACTGGGAGTAATAATTTATTTCCCCGGACGGCAAGCTGCAAGAAACCATGTCAACTCAAAAACTGCTGTTACAGATCATCCGCTCAATTGCGTGTCGTGTCATCTTTATACGCAGCAAAGTGGCGTTCTTTCTAAACTTGTAAACAGAAAATATCTCTCACCATTTAACCTGTCGGTTTCAAAAGATGGTAAAAGATTGTATGTGGTTGCTCAGGAATCTGACGCTCTTCTTGTTGTTGATGCAGTAACACAAAAAGTCCTGGACAAAATTAATGTTGGCTCAAGCCCGCACAGTGTTGTACTCAGCAATGATGGTCAGAGAGCATACGTAAGTAACCAATGGTCAGATAATGTTTCTGTGGTTGATATGTCTTCCTCAAAAGTTATTGATACGCTCTCAACAGGTAACGGACCAGCCGGTCTTTCTCTCAGCGGCGATAGTAAGTTCCTGTATGTAGTAAATTCATATTCTTCAAATATCTCTGTGATTGATCTGAATACAAAGGAGGAAATTAAAAGGATTGATGCGGGGAATCATCCACCCGGCACTTAATTGTCACCCGTTGGAATAACGCTAGATGTTACAAGCAGGCGTGCGATGATTGAGCCTTATGGTGAATCTGTCAAAACAGAGATGACAGTTTTGGATGAATCTACTCAAAGATTATCCGAAAGGCTCCATATCGAATCAGCATACTTAATGGAAAATGTAGCTTTCACTCCTAATGGTGATCTCGCAATTGCAACTATGATCAGACCAAAAAACCTTGTGCCGTCAATACAGGTAGAACAAGGCTGGATGATGACTTACGGTATTGTAATTATAGAGCAAAAAGAAAACGGAAGAACCATTCAGCTTCTGATAGATGAGCCAAATGCTTATTACTCTGACCCCTTCGATATAGTAATTACACCCGATGGTAAAAAAGCTTTTATTACTTCCTCGGGCGTTAATACCGTTTCTGTTATTAATATTGATTCTGTAAGATCATTGATAAATGAAGCTTCACCTGAGCAACTGAACAGTTATCCGAATTATCTTGGGCTAAGCAGCAGGTTTGTGACAAAACGTATTTCCACAGGACCTGTGCCAAAAGGACTCGCACTCTCGCCTGACGGCAAGCTTCTCTATATTGCTGAGCAGCTGAATGACAGAATAGGAGTTGTAAACACCGAAACACTTGAAACCATTGGAAGCGTTGACCTTGGTGGTCCGCGAAAGATAACAGTTGCCCGACATGGAAGACGACTATTCAATAATTCAGGACATACTTTCCAGAATCAGTTCGACTGTTATACATGTCATCCCGATATGCATGAAGACGGACTCGTATATAATATGGCGTCAAAAGACATGGGAAGAAACCTTACCAATACCCAGTCATTACGCGATATAGCAGAAACACCGCCATACAAATGGAACGGAAAGAATCAGACCGTCTATAAACAGGATGGCATGAGATTTTCTACTGTGTTAACCCGCACTGAGGCATTCAGCTATAAAGACCTTGATGCAATCACTGCATATATTTTAACAGGGATACCTTATCCACCCAATCTACAGTATAATCCAAAGGGAGAACTTACTGATGCTCAAAAAAGGGGAAAGGAAGTTTTTGATAGGTCAGAAGACAACTTTGGAAAGGTAATTCAAGAGAACGACAGATGCATTACCTGCCATCCACCTCCCTATTACACAAACCTTAAGCTGGCTTATGTTAAGACGCTTGCTGCTACTGATGATTCGATGCTCTTCGATACACCACATCTTAATAACATTTACGCATCTGCTCCTTATCTGCACGACGGAAGAGCTGCAACACTTGAGGAAATATGGACAAAATATGGTTCAGATGATAAGCATGGATTAGTAAATGACCTGACAAAGAATCAGCTTAATGACCTGATTGATTACCTGAAATCGCTCAGAGCTCCAAAATATGAGAATGAAGATTTAAAAAAGACGCACAAATAATAAATCTAACCAGACTGAATAAAATGAGAAAAAAAATGCAAAGAAACTTCCTGAGTTGTGCCGCAATAGCTACAGTAGTTTTGGGTATCAGCTCTTTAGGATTTATCCTTATTGAGAAGCCGGAATCAAATCATAAAGCCGGTAAGATTATAGTGCCGGATGATAAAGACAAGCCCATGCCTGTCTATGGTCACTGGAAAAATTTCACAACAAAAGACGGCTTACCTGATGATCATGCATATTGTGTTCGTATTGACGGTAAACGTGTACTGGTTGGAACACATGAAGGCATGGCCGTTTATGAAAATAATAAGTGGACAACATATACAACTAAAGACGGGCTCGCTCACAATGGAGTAGTTTCAATCGATGTAAGTCAGCTGACCGGTGATGTATGGATTGGTACTTTAGGCGGACTTACCAGATGGTCGGGGGGTAAATTTGAGACCTTTAACCAGTTGAACAGCGGCCTGCCCAACGACCTGGTTTATTGTGTCTGTTGTGACGGAAATCATATATGGACAGCCACTGGTGGTGGAGCAGGACATTACGACACTAATACAAAACAATGGGAAATTTATACTGAAAAAAATGCTCCGATGCATGAGCCATGGACCTATGGAGTTTCTGCCGGCGACGGCAAGGTTTTCATCGCAGCCTGGGGTGGCGGGGTTATTGAATATACCTACAAAACAAAACAGTTCAAGGACTATACCGATCCTGATGGAGAAATGGAAATTGATTTGCTGGAAGATGATGGTCCTGTGCACGACATCACTACCGGCACTGCATATGGCGATGGAATGCTTTGGGTATCAACATACTTCGGATTTTGCAGTTATGACGGAACGAAATGGAGAGGATATTTTGATCACGACAGCGGTCTGGCCAGTAATTTTATAAACTTCGTAAGGGCAAAGGGACCGGTTGTTTATATCTGCAGCGATAGAGGTTTAAGCACCACTAACGGTAAAAGCTGGGTAACATATCAGAAGAACGCCAATAACAGCAATGGATTGACAATTGTTAAAAACTTTAGTCGCAACGACGACGCTGTACCTGAAAAAACTACTAAAGAAATGCCTTCATCACCTTCAATTGCCCACAATTTCATAATCGGAGTTGATTCAGATGATCAATACATATGGGTTGCTACCGAAGGTGGGGTAAGTCGTGGTGAATTATTGAAATGAAGATAATAAAAACAGAATAAGTTAAAAGATTGAAGTAACAAGAAACAAAGAAATACAAGAAATAATGGCGAATAACAACTACCTGATAGATCTTCAAAAGCTTACCGATGGAGAGAAGATTGAGATGAAAAAGCTCGGTATTTTATCCGAAAAAAACAATATTACTGCGTCTGTTTACCCTGCCGTGCATGCTGAACGGCCACCGATTGAAAAACATGTGACTCATGCTTCTCACGTAATAAATGAAGCCTACGATTATCAAAAACCTTCTTCATTTTCACGTGCATTGCGGCTTGATTTTGGTGGACATAAAGTTTTGCTTATTTCCGGTACCGCCAGCGTAAACGAACAGGGTCAGGCTGAACATATCGGTGATTTCAAAGCTCAGCTCTGGAGAACGTATGTTAACATTACGAACTTGCTGGAAGCAGAAGGCATGACGTGGCATGATGTTGTCAGAACAACAAACTATCTAAGGGATATTGAAAGGGATTATGCAGAATTCAATAAAATTCGTACTTCATTTTATCAGTGGTTAAAACTTGATCCATTGCCCGCAAGTACAGGAATTCAGGCAAGACTTTGTTGGGAAACCCTTCTCGTTGAAATTGAAGTGTATGCAATTTGTAAATCAAAATAAATTAAGAACATGAAACTTAATTGTAAAGCATTATTGATTCTTGTACTGGTACTTAGTTCTGTTTCATCAGTCTATTGCCAGGAAAAAAAACAAAATTATGGCAAAGCGCCAGATGAGATTTTCCCATACGATAAGTTTGTAAAACCATATAAATATCACTTTCTCGTTCCGCTTCAGTTTTACGGTGCCGGACGCGAACTGAAAGCTCCATCTACACTCAGTGAAGTAAGGATTGGCTTCCTCGGCCCGTTAAGCGGTTCTGTAATGGTTCCCCAGGGTAAACAGATGCTGCAGGGAGCCACACTGGCAATGGAAGAAGCAAATAAAAACGGTGGCTATAAGGGTCTTCCATTTAAACTGATGATACACAATGATGTCGGTTTATGGGGTGCTGCAGCCAATGAAGTCGTAAAAATGGATGATGAAAAAGTATGGGCATTCTTAGGTTCAATAGATGATATTGTTTCGCATGTCGCTCTGCGTGCAACACTAAAACTTGAGATTTTCATGGTATGTACCGGTGACCCGGATCCCACATTTACTGAAACAAATATACCATGGATGCTCCGTGTAATAAGCGATGATCGCCAAAGCGCTTATGCACTCGTAAACAAGATTTTTAAAGAGGACGGGCATTCGAGAGTCGCCGTAATCAGGACAGGAGCCAGGTATGGAAGGGTTGGTGTCAAGATATTTTCCGGGACTGCCACACGTGTTGGACATCCCATTATCATTGAAGAGAGATTCGCCGATGGTGAAACTGATTTTAAAAGCCAGCTCGAAAGGATAATGACCACCAAACCCGATGCAATACTTATATGGGGTAATTCCAAAGAATCAGGACTGATTGTAAAACAAGCCCGTTCAATAGGACTGAACCAGCCGATCTATGGATCTGACAGGATGGTCTCGAAGGAATTCCTGGAAATTGCCGGTAAAAATGCCGACGGCATTATTACTACCTGCCAGTACAACCCTGAAAGTGATAATCCAAAGTTGAAAGCATTTCAAAAAAATTACCAGAAAAGATTTAACCAGGAGCCAGATGTATTTGCCGCACATGCTTATGATGGAATGAACCTGCTTGTCGACGCGATAAAGAAGGTCGGTCTGAACAGGGTTCTTATACGTGATATCCTCAGTGAGCGTAAAACCTTCCAGGGATATCCTGGTGTAACCGGGAATATTATTCTTGATGGCAGTTGGAACGAGATACGTAACATATTCATTGCTAAGGTATCAAATGGCAAATTTGAATTTAAACCGGCTCCGCCACTGGATATGAAAGACAGAATAGGAAGTTCAACAGGAACATATTAATTTATAAGATGATGGAAACAAATCCATGCATTAAACCCGAAAAAGAAGGGTCCAAAATTCCACCCAGAGCGAGTCGCAAGACAAAACCGGAGGATACAGTAGTAAACGTCAATGGAATCCATATAGGAGGTTCTGATATTGTAATCATTGCAGGCCCATGTGCTGTTGAGAGTAGTGAACAGCTATTCGAAACTGCGCGATCAGTGAAAAAAGGCGGTGCAAATATTCTGAGAGGCGGTGCATTCAAGCCCCGCTCCTCTCCGTATAATTTTCAGGGTCTCGGTGAAGAAGGATTAAAGCTTCTCAGCATAATTAAAAAAGAAACCGGATTGCCTATCGTGACCGAAGTAATGGATACCCGCCAGGTTGAAATGGTTGCATCATATGCTGATATGATTCAGATCGGATCGCGCAATATGCAAAACTATCCACTTCTGAAAGAAGCAGGTATGTGCAGGAAACCAATATTACTTAAACGCGGCATGATGGCTACAGTGGAGGAATTTCTTCTTGCTGCAGAGTACATCCTGGCACATGGAAACGATCAGATAGTCCTCTGTGAAAGAGGAATACGTACTTTTGAAACTTCTACAAGAAATACTCTCGATCTGAGTGCAGTTCCAATGTTAAAACAACTCAGCCACCTTCCTGTAAGTGTTGATCCCAGTCACGGAACCGGTTTACGATGGATGGTTCCATCAATGGCCCGGGCGGCAGTAGCAGTAGGCGCTGATGGTCTGATAATGGAAGTCCACTACAAACCTGAGGAAGCATTATGCGACGGATACCAGTCTCTTAGTCTGAATGAGTTTGATCAGTTAATGATCTCCCTTATTAAAATTGCAGAAGCGGTAGGACGTAATATTCTAATTGGTATATAACTTACTCCATTCAGGGTCGCAAATTGATTTTCGAGCGACGATTTTTCAGATGATATTTAAAAAAAAACTGTTTATTCTATTTCTTGTTTCGATTTTCCTTGGACTCTATCCATCGACATTATCCGGTATTCAGCAATCAGAAGAAACTGATAACAATATTAAGATTGGATTGTTAATCCCCGATAATAAATCCCTCGCCGCCAGACAGGGCGCCGAACTTGCAATAAAAATCGCTAATAAAAAAAATGGTCTGGAAGGAAAACAGTTCAAGCTTGTTGTAAAATCGATGGAAGGTCAGTGGGGAACTGGATCAAAACAAGCCGTAAGTCTCATTTTCGACGATAAGGTATGCGCCATCATGGGTTCACATGATGGCAGAAATGCCCATCTTGTAGAACAGGCTACAACAAAAGCGAGAGTTGTCTTTCTATCTGCCTGGTCGGGCGATCCTACCTTATCAAAGGCTTTCGTCCCGTGGTTCTTCAATTGCGTTCCAAATGACAATCAGCAGGCTGATTCTTTTATTGAAGAAATATACACCAAAAGGAAGTTGCAAAAAATCGTGGCAGTGTCGGACAACAGCTATGATGCCAAATTGGCTCTTGAAAGCTTTATAAAAAGATCTGCTATAGCGGGAAAACCTGAGTCAAAAAAAATATTTTACAATATTCCATCTGACAATATTCAATCTATTGTAGATCAGGTTAAACAGGCCCAACCTGATGCACTGATATTCTTTGGAAATACGGATATTTCAAAAAAACTAAACCTTCAATTGAAAAAAACAAATAGTAACATCAAGATATTCTGCTCATTATCCATTCTTGATGAGCAGTGTTTCTCAGGAAAGGATTTTGAAGATGCCATTTTTATTTCAACCGGTGGTGCTTCCGGATCAAAAGCCGGCACGTTCAAGAACGACTATCAGAAAGCATATGGAACACCACCTGGTGCAGTAGCTGCTTTTTCATACGATGGAATGACCCTGCTGATTAACGCCATTAGAGAAGGTGGGACAGATCGTGAGAGCATTCAGAAAGCGCTGCTGAATATAAATTATGAAGGAGTCACCGGAACAATAAAATTCGATGAAAAAGGAAACAGGAAGGGTACACCAGGGCTGATGCAGATAAAAGACGGACTGCCGGTTGCTGTTGAAAAATACTAAAACTTAAGTTGCTTTTATTTCTTAATTTTGAAATAAGAAATCCATTTTGAAACCTTGTTTACTATATAACTTCTTTAATTTGGAAAAGCTTTTTTTTACCGCAGAGTACACAGAGGTTTGCGCAGAGTACGCAGAGTCAACATATTGTAATTCTCAGCGATCCCGAGTACTCGGGACTGCGACCTCTGCGGTTAATGGATTTCTACCTTTGAAGTTATGATAGTTGGTGACTTTGTAATAACCTTTGTGGTAAAAAAAACATATAACTCAATTCAATAAAAATGAAGAACATCATTCCTTTAATAATCGTCTTTTCATTAACCCTGGTTTTCAGCTGCAGGGAAACGCCAAAAGACAGCAAACAGCAATCGGTTGAATTGATGACAACACAGACACTTGGCCTGGCGTATCTTGAGGAGTTTAAACTGGACGAAGCCGAAAAAGAATTTCTGAAATTCATCAAAATGGCTCCTAAAGAAAAACTGGGATATGCAAACCTGGGGCTGGCATATTTGAGGATGGGCAAATATCCGGAGGCGAAAAAGCAG
>JBBRSO010000132.1:0-8391 GCA_038245405.1 Bacteroidales bacterium | reverse complement strand
GCAAATAGACTAGTCCATTATAATTTAATATGACTATTGCAGTCTTATTCATTCTCCACAGGCTTTTTGTGTTTCCAGCGGCGATGACTCCAGATCCAGTATTCAGGCTTATCATTTATTATCTGTTCGAGCTTTCTGACGTGGGTCTCCGTAATTTCTGTTTCAGAAAGACCTGCAGTGTGATCATTCAGAAGTTCCACATGCAAATTATAATATCCTCTTTTTACTTTCTGTATATGAAAATTGACAATTGCTATGTCGTACTTCACAGCAATTTTTCCTGCACCGGTAAAAACAGCTGTGTCCTGATTCAGAAAGGTAGTCCAGTATTTGATATCATCCTTCGATGGAATCTGGTCAGATATAAATACTGAAAGTGTTTTGATGTTTTCTTTTTTATACTTGATTATTTCTCTTATTACCAGAGAGGTAGGGGTTAGGACAATTCCAAATTTTGATCTCTGGCTATTTATGAAATTATTAAAATATTTATTTTGCAAAGGTTTGTAAATTATGATGGTTTTGTATTTGAGATAAAGCGGAAGTAAGGTCGGCCATTCCCAGTTATTGTAATGGCCAAGGATAGCTATGACATCTCTGTTTTCTGCGCGAAGCTTGTCTATAACTTCAAGATTCTTATAAGTAAACCGTTTCTTTTGCTCAGCAACCGACATATGGGTAAGCTTAAGAGTTTCAATAATAATATCGGCAAGATGTTTGTAGAATTTTTTCTCAATTCCTTTAAGTTCCTTATCAGATTTTTCGGGGAATGAGTTTCTTAAATTTGTCGCTACAACTTTCCTCCGGTAACCGATTAAATAGTATAATACTAAATAAAGCAGGTCGGAAAAAAGGTATAAAATACTTAAGGGAAGTAGTGTTATTACCCAGTTTAGACCATAAAAAATGTAATATATTACAGCGTTCATTTAAGAATCATGAATTTTTTTATTGTTTCAAGAATTTCAGGATAGATCAATTGGTTAGAAGCCAGAAATTCATCTCCTGAAAGGTTTTTCTCATTTCCCGAGAAATCACTTACATAGCCGCCGGCTTCTCTTACCAGTAAAGTGCCTGCATCAATATCCCATGGATGTAAACCATACTCATAAAAGGCTTCAAACCTTCCACAGGCAACATACGCCAGGTCTATTGCCGCCGATCCAAGTCTTCTGATTCCATGGGTGTTCTTACAGAAATATGTAAGACACTGCATATAATGATCAAGTCTGCCGAAATCGCTATATGGAAATCCGGTCGCAATGAGACTGTCTGCCAGAGAAGGTGCTTTTGAAACATATATCCTCGAACCATTTAGCCATGCACCTCCATTTTTCCAGGCAGAAAATATTTCATTTCCGCTAACTTCATATACAACTCCTGCGACTATCTCATCATGATCCTTGAGTGCTATACTGATAGAATATGGGTGAAAGCCATGCAGGAAATTTGTAGTCCCATCAAGCGGGTCAATAACCCAACAGTATCTCAAGCCCTTTTTCTCAATCGTCTCTTCCTCTGTTAAAAACCCGGCTTCAGGCAAAACATGGCTTAGCTTTTCTACGAGTATTTTTTCTGAGCCCTTGTCTACATAACTGACGAAATTGTTTAAGCCTTTTTTTTCTGTTCTGCTTAAATCAAATGCAAGTGATTCCTTCAATATGAAAGCACCTGCCACGCGAGAGGCATTTTCGATTTCCCGACAAATAGTTTCCAGATCAATCATAATTCAGTCTATTAATGTGATATTCATTTTTCCCGTGGAAGAAATGCCTGTAAGCCTCACTTTTTTAATGTTTCCAGCCAGCCTCGGTTCCCACGGATATTCAGTTCTAATATAATTTGATGTAAAACCTGTGATCAATCCTTCACCTCGGTTTCTTTCAAATAATACATTCGTAACCTGACCGATATTCAAGTTGTTAAATGTAAGACTTTTCTTTTGAGAAAGACCGATAAGCCGCTTGCTCCTCTCTTCTTTATCCTGCGAAGTGACTTTGTCAGGCAGGTTGTAAGCAATTGTATCAGGCCGCTCTGAAAATGAAAATACATGCAGATAGGAGAGAGGCAAGCCGTCGAGGGAAGAATATGTGTCATTAAAATCTGCATCTGATTCTCCCGGGAAACCTACTATTACATCTGCTCCTATACCGGCAAAAGGAAGTCTGTCAATGATTCTTTCCAGTCTGGAGCTAAATACTTCCCTTGAATATCTACGCCTCATGAGACCGAGTATCTTATTATTTCCACTTTGTAAAGGTATATGGAAATGAGGCAGGATTTTCTCATTCGCTGCAGCCATCTCAATAAGTTCATCAGTCAGAAGATTAGGTTCAATTGACGAGATGCGGTATCTTTCTATCCCCTTAATTTTGATTAGTTGCTTAAGCAGATTCGTAAATGAATCGCCGGTCGATTTTCCATAATCACCCACATTCACTCCGGTTAAAACAATTTCTTTTAATCCTGCAGAAGCTATCTGTTCAGCTTCGCTTATTAAAGTTGCAATATCAGGATTTCTGCTGCGGCCGCGGGCGAGCGGGATTGTGCAGTATGAGCATCCGTAATCGCATCCGTCCTGGATTTTCAGGAAAGACCGTGTCCTGTCACCAAGTGAAAAAGACTTGTTAAAACTTTCTGCTGTTGATACATCAATAGAATGAACCTCAGCTTTTTGTTTTTTTGCTGATCCATTCAGATAACCTGAGATATCAAATTTCTCATTTGTGCCAAGAACCAGATCGACCCCAGGGATTGAAGAGATTTCCTGTGGTTTAAGCTGGGCATAGCAACCTACAACTGCAATGAAAGCACCGGGGGAAAGGCTTATGAATTTTTTAATTGCCTGCCTGCATTTTTTATCAGCTGAATCGGTTACAGAGCAGGTATTAATAACATATATATCAGCTTTGGAATTGGCAGGGACTCTTTCAAAGATCTCCTCGGGGAATGATCTTGAAATTGTTGAGGTCTCTGCAAAATTTAATTTACATCCCAGGGTATAAAAAGCAACCTTTTTCTTTATGACAGTCATACGGATTATAAAGCTATTTTTTAAGTCTTGTCAGATATACATTTCTGAATTCAACATCTTTACCTTCACGTTTTTTGTTTAAGCACCCCGCACCCCGCTTATAGCAATTTGCTTGCCAGTTCAGCAAGGAAGCTGCGTTCCCCTTTAACAAGATTCACATGTGCGAAGATATCCTGATCCTTCATCCTGTCCGACAGGTAGCTTAGCCCGTTGGAAGCAATGTCGAGATAAGGAGAATCAATCTGTTCGATGTCGCCGGTGAAAACCATTTTTGTGCCCTCACCAGCCCTGGTAATGATAGTTTTTATTTCATGCGGAGTGAGATTCTGCGCTTCATCAACAATGAAAAATATGTTTGAAAGGCTTCTTCCTCTGATATATGCAAGAGGGGTAATAACCAGCTTATCCTCTTTCATCATGTCGTTTATCCTCAGAAATTCAGGACTTTGATGACTGAATTTATGCTTTATTACGGTAAGGTTGTCATAAAGAGGCTGCATATAGGGATCCATTTTTTCTTTCACATCCCCCGGAAGAAAGCCAAGATCGCGATTAGCAAGCGGAACAATCGGACGAGCCAGGAAAATCTGTTTATACCTTTTATGCTGCTGTAATGCAGCTGCAAGAGCAAGAAGTGTTTTTCCTGTCCCGGCTTTTCCTGTCAACGAAACAAGCTGAATGTCGGGATTTGCAAGTGCCTCAAGAGCAAATGTCTGTTCAGCATTCCTTGGCTCTATTCCATAGGTCGTTTGTTTTATTACCCTGCTAAGGGTTTTGTGTGCAGGATTGTAATGGGCCAGAGCGCTTGATCCATTGTTTTTCATAATAAAAAACTGATGACCTGTCAAATTTGGTTCCAGCCTGAACTCGGATGGGTTTACTCCATCAGGTATTTCATATAATTTGCTTATGGATTCCTGGCTTACTCCATCAAGTATTCGTATTCCTTTGTATAGGTCATCTATATTTGCGACTTTGTCATTCTCATAATCCTGTGCGATTATCCCAAGTGACTTAGCCTTCATTCTCAGATTGATATCTTTCGTGATAAGCACGACAGTCTTGTCTTTATTTGCAGTGCAAACATAATCGGCAATTGCCAGGATCCTGTGATCTGCTGTCCTTTCAGGAAATGACTGATTTACTTTTTCCGAAAAGTCCTTACCTGTTTCGATATGCATATTGCCTAGGTTTTCACCAAGAGGAATATTAGCGGTGAGAAGCATATCCCCTGAAAGCTTATCCAACTCTCTTGTAAATTCACGTGCATGGAAGTTAATGAGATCGTTCCCTTTTTTGAATTTATCAAGCTCTTCCAGGACTACAATTGGAATTATAATATCATTTTCCTCAAAATTGTAAATACATTTATAATCATGAAGTAAAACATTGGTATCAATTATAAAAAGTTTTTTATTATGCTTTTTTTTCATGTTAAGAATTTAATATCAATTGGTTACATCTCGAGCACACGGCATAATCCCGTACACAAAAATAACTATTTTAATGTAGAAATTGTTATCGGCAGGTAAAGTCTGTTATTTTGTCAGGAGTTGAGAAACAAAGCACTTCAGACAAATGCCAGGTAATATTAAATATACTATGACCTACAACCAGACACTTAAGTTCTTATACAGTCAACTTCCTGCTTATCACCGCATCGGCAAAGCCGCATACAGGAATAACCTGAATAAAACAATATTGCTCGACAACTATTTCGGGAAGCCCCATCTTAAATATCCATCCATCCACGTAGCCGGGACAAATGGTAAAGGATCTGTCTCACATATGATTGCATCAATATTGGAGGAGGCCGGTTACCGCACAGGTTTATACACATCACCGCATCTTAAAGATTTCCGGGAAAGGATAAAAGTTAATGGCGAAATGATCCCTGAAACCGAAGTCATATCATTTGTCGCAAAACATACAGAATTATTAAAAATGGTGAAACCATCATTTTTTGAAATGACTGTAGCAATGGCTTTTAATTATTTTGCAGAGACTAATATCGATATAGCAGTAATTGAGGTAGGATTAGGCGGACGGCTCGACTCAACAAACATTATCACCCCTGTATTATCAGTCATCACCAATATCGGACACGATCATATGGATATTCTGGGCGATACATTTGAAAAAATAGCTATTGAGAAATCAGGAATAATAAAACATTCTGTTCCTGTGGTAATTAGCGAAACACAGAAAGAAACATCTTCAGTTTTCAGGAAGAAAGCGGCTGAGGCTGATGCTGATATAGTTTTTGCTGATAAAACGTATTTGTGTACACTCAAAGCTGAAGATTCTGATGGGAGATCATATGTTATTAATGAACTTGGTACGGGGAAAACAATTGAGTCCAAAACTCCGCTTGCAGGGAATTATCAGGCAAATAACCTTCAGGCAGTATTTACAGCAGGAAAAGTTTTAAAAAGCAAATTCAGTATCTCTGACGAAAATATTTTAGTTGGGATAAGTAAGACAATAATTAATACAGGTCTTTACGGTCGCTGGCAGATACTAAGCAGAACACCATTAACAATATGCGATACGGGGCATAATAAGGAAGGGTTGGAGTGTGTTATGAATCAGCTCAGAAAGATTCCGGTTACTACGGTTCATTTTGTAATAGGTTTTGTTAATGATAAGGATCTTACTTCAGTATTGCCGCTCTTCCCCCAAAATGCTGTTTACTATTTTACAAAAGCTTCTGTCCCGAGGGCACTCGACGAAACCTACCTGAAAACGGAAGCATCAAAATATGGTTTAAACGGCATGAGTTTTCCTGACGTAAAAAGCGCCCTTGAAAATGCAAGGGAACATGCCAGTAACGAGGATTTGATTTTTATCGGTGGAAGCACCTTTGTTGTGGCCGAGGCGATTTAACCCTTGATAATCCTGGGTTTAGAGTATTTAACCGGTTTTGCCGAAAATTATTTAGATTTGTAACAACCTAATTTACCTGTTCATGAGAAAATCAATAGTTTTTTTAGTCTGGTTTATTTCATCAGTTTCTGTTTCCGGACAGGATGAGAAAATGATCACAATTTTACATACTAATGATCTTCATTCTCATGTCCTTGGTTTTGGTCCGGAATCTGAATATACACCAATGACACTAAACGATGATAAAACTGTTGGAGGATTTTCCCGTATTGCGGCTATTATAAAAGCAGAAAAAGAGGCTGATCATGGCACTAAACTGGTTATCGATGCAGGTGATTTTCTCATGGGAACCCTTTTTCAGGGCATAGAAAAGGAAACCGGGTTTCAGCTCCGTCTGATGAAATCAATGGGTTACGACATAACCTGCCTGGGAAATCACGAGTTTGATTTTGGACCGGAATGGATTGCTGCAGTTATTAACAATTCTCATTCTAAAGGAGAAATCCCCGGTGTGCTGATAGGTAATTCTGTCTTTGATAAAAAGAATAAGGCCGACGATGACCTTGAAAAGCTGACAGCCGACAATATCACTTCCAGAAAACTGATTCTTTTAAGAGATGGTCTTAAAATCGGTTTTTTCTCAATTCTGGGAAAAGATGCAGTAAAAGATTCACCCAGGTCTTTTCCGGTAACATTTGAGAAGCAGACAACATTTGCAAAAAGGATGGTGAAGGAACTAAAGTCTGATAAGTGCGACATTATAATATGTATTTCACATTCGGGGGTTGCGAAAGAAAAAAACGGGGAATGGGGTGGAGGAGATCTATTACTCGGGATTCAGTGTTCTGTATGATCCTGATAAGAGCCTGTTTAAAAAGATCAAAAAGATCGACATTATTAACAGGGATGGGAGCCTGACTGATGTGGATTTCTCAAAAAAGAACAAACGATTGTATTCGGTCACAGCAAATTCATATATGCTCGAGTTTATGGGGATTATAAAAAAGATGAGTTTTGGTCTGGTAAATGTAATTCCGAAAGATGAGAATGGAAATAAAGTTGACGTGAAGAACATCGTTATTGACATGGATGAAAAGATGCCAGGGATCCAGGAGGGAAAAGAATGGCTGGCATTGATGGAGTATCTTGGCTCAATGGAGGATACAAACAATGATAGCATTCCTGATATCGACCAGAAATATAATGTAGCCGTCAAATGTTTTTACAATGTTAATAGTAAAAACAGGAGAGAGGCAGTACACTATGTGTTGTTTGATTATCTACAGCGATTTTAGAAAATATTTCCCTAAGTTTGCAAGCTAATGGTAATCAGATGGGAATTAGTATATATTTCTGGATTGGCTTTCATGTTTTTGTCTTTTTAATGCTTGCAATCGATCTGGGTGTTTTTAATAAGCGATCCCATGTGGTACCTGTAAAGGAAGCTTTGATCTGGAGCACTGTATGGATTTTTTTAGCATTTGCATTCAATGTATTTGTTTACCTCGAATTCGGGAAAACCAAAGCTCTTGAATTTCTAACAGGATATGTAATTGAATATTCGCTAAGCGTAGATAATATTTTCATTTTTATTCTTATATTTTCTTACTTCGCAGTACCAAGACAATATCAGCATAAAATCCTCTTCTGGGGGATTTTGGGAGCCCTCATTATGAGAGGTATTTTTATAATTACCGGTGTGGCTCTGATTAACAAATTCCACTGGATTGTGGTAATCTTCGGCGGATTCCTTCTATTCACAGGGATTAAGATGCTTTTTCAGAAGGAAGGCGAAGTACATCCCGACAAAAACCCGATAATTAGGATTTTCAGGCGGATTCTTCCTGTAACCTCATCTCTCCATGGTAACCGGTTATTTGTCAAAGAAAATGGAAAATTAATGGCAACGCCTCTCTTTCTTGTATTGCTCATAATCGAATCTTCGGATCTAATATTTGCAGTTGACAGTATTCCTGCAATCCTGGCAATAAGTAAAACCACCTTCATTGTTTACACTTCTAATATCTTTGCAATCCTTGGTTTGCGATCACTTTATTTTGCTGTTTCAGGAATCATGAATTTCTTCCGTTATCTGAAGATTGGTCTTTCTTTTGTGCTGATGTTTGTTGGCGTGAAGATGTTGTGTTCCTTTTTTCATTTTGAGATACCCATTCTCATCTCGCTTGGAACTATTATATTTATTCTGCTGGCTTCAATTCTGGCATCTGTTTTCATAAAAAAGAAGGATTGATGGTATAAACAATATCGTGAGGTGGCGCAAAATTTGTTTTTTCGAAGTCATATTCTCACGTATAGTTTAAGAAAATTCTATAAGTTAAAGAACTGTTAATTTATTTTATTAAGGTGAACATTAATATCTGTAAAATGTTTTAAAGGTTTTTATTATTAACTCAAAACCATAAATCATATGAAAAGGATCTTAATGTTTTTTGCAGCAGTTCTTATTGTAT
>JBBRSO010000131.1:0-8481 GCA_038245405.1 Bacteroidales bacterium | reverse complement strand
TTAACAATCTTTTTTCCAGGCACTTCACACCCTCAGGAAATAGGGCCTTCTTATTAAAATATTTACAGTATTGTAACATTTACGTAACATTTATATTGTAACCTTTATGCTATTGTAATTAACTTTGTAAAAGGTTTAATTAACATATTGAATCAGGTTGATTATTTGCTGATGCTATATTTTAATGTTGGCTTGTCACTGCCCTTAGAAACAAGTAAATAAGAATTAAATATGAATACTAAAAGAGAGCAATCAATACTTGACATCGTACATAGTTTTGAAGAGATGTCTGACCTCGTACTGGCACAATTAAAGCTTCTTGAGAAATTCATGGCTGATCCCAATAGCACTGACTCTGACAGATTACTGGGCGAACTACGGGATCATGAGGAAACAATTGATAAGTTTGAAGTTATTGTAAGTGATAAGATCATAAATTCAATAGTACTTTACCAACCGGTTGCCTCAGATATCCGAAAGATTATGGCAATATACAGGATAACTATCAACCTTGAGAGGATCGGTGACCTTGTGATGAACATTCTTTACTCACTCGATTCACTTAAAGATTCAGTGGAGTACAAAGCTATGAATGAAGTGATCATGAATATGCTGCTGACGGGGATCAGTATGGTTGAAAAGTCATTACTATCATTCATTAATGCTGACACGGAATATGCAATATGGACGATAAAAAATGACGAAATTGTTGATGATATGAATCGTAAACTTCTGATAAACAGTGTGAAAAATGCTAAAATCAGCGATAAAACTAAGGACATGCTTCTGAGTTATGTTGATCTTAAAAATATCATCACTAATCTGGAACGTGTGGCAGATCATGCTACAAATATAGCTGAAGCTTCAATCTATTCATTACAGGGCACAGATATCAGACATACTATGAGGGATATGGGAAATATAAATGATCAAACTCCCTAAATCAATAAAGTAAATAAATGACGACATTGAAAGGTAAGAACATCCTTATTATTGATGACGAAGAAGATTTATGTGAGATTCTCCAGTATAATCTCAGTAATGAAGGTTTCAAAACCGATATTGCACATTCTGCGGAAGAAGCATTGAGTAAGCAAATTAATGATTTTGATCTGCTTCTCCTCGATATTATGATGGGACCAATGTCGGGATTCAAGCTGGCTGACAAGCTCAGAAAAGATATGAAGATTAATGTACCCATTATTTTTCTCACCGCCAAGGATACTGAAAATGACCTTCTTACAGGTTTCAGTCTTGGAGCTGATGATTATATCTCCAAACCATTTTCAGTAAATGAACTTACGGCCAGGGTAAAAGCTGTTCTGAAAAGAACCAACCACCAGGTAGTAAATCCCGATCCTATAATACAATTTGGTGAAATAGAACTTGATACCGTAAGGAAGCGTCTGATTATTAAGAATGAACGTATTGAACTAACTAAAAAAGAATACGAGATGCTGAAACTCCTTCTCGACAATTATGGTAAGGTCTATTCAAGGGAAGATTTCCTGAATCTTGTCTGGGGCACTGATGTAATTGTTTCAGAACGTACAATTGATGTTAATATCACAAGGCTTAGAGCTAAACTTGGTGATTTTGGACTGTGTCTGCGGAATAAAACAGGTTATGGGTATTACTTTGAATTCTGATATTTAATTCAAATTATATGCTAGCCAGAAATAAATTCAAGAATTCACTTTTTATATACTACTCATCAATATTCGTCATTTTTACAATACTGATAATGACCTTACTTTACCAGAGAGAGAAGAAGTACAGAATATCTACTCTGAATGATGAGCTTGAAAATCTTACAGAAATTGTTCAGAATTTTACCAATATAAACCATATCAGGGAGACAGGGAAATATCATATGATTGATTCCCTGGTCCGACTTCTGCCTCAGCCAAATCTCAGGATAACCATAGTGGATAATACTGGTAAAGTCATTTACGACAGTTCGGTATCAGACTGGTCCACAATGGAAAATCATAAAGACAGACCCGAGATTGCAGAGTCAGAGTACTCCGATTTTGGAACTTCTATCAGAAGATCTGTCACAACAAAAGAGGATTACTATTATTTTTCTAAATCTTACTCAAATTATTTTATAAGGGCAGCTGTGGTTTATGATATCAGAATTGTAAAATTTCTGAGAGCAAAGCTATACTTCGCGTTTATAATAATTATCACATTCCTGATTATATGGTCACTCCTTGCTTTTGTTACTAACAGGTTCTCTGAATCAATAACGAGGCTTAAGGATTTTGCAATTCGGGTCGGAAACAATGAACCCTTTGATTTTGATCAGAAATTTCCTAAAAATGAATTGGGTATTATAGGTGAAGAAATTCTGGATATTTATAAAAATTTGCTTACAACGAAAGATGATCTTGCAAATGAGAAGGAAAAGCTGTTCAGCCATCTTAACGCCTTAAATGAAGGCATCGCGTTTTTTTCAAAGAGTAGTGCCAGGATTCTGACAAATAACCATTTTATTCAGTACATGAATATGATCTCAGGCGATTTAACGATCTCTACCTCCAATTTTTTCAAAATAACTGAATTCAGCCCGGTACTTGAATTTATCAGCAAATTTTCCAGCGTGGAAATTAATTCGAATGAACTGCCAAAACTGGATTACCAGATAAACAAACATGGCAAATTCTTTCAGGTCCAATGCGTTGTATTTCATGACAAGAGTTATGAGGTGATTCTAAACGATAAGACTGAACTTGAAAAAAACAGGATAATCAAACAGGAGATGACATCAAATATTGCTCATGAACTTAAAACACCTGTTTCTTCTATTAAGGGCTATATTGAGACACTTATTAAAGATCCTCAGATTGACCGGGAGAAACTGGTATATTTTCTTGAGAAAGCCCTCGCTCAGAGCGAAAGGCTGTCGGGACTTATAAATGATATTGCTGTACTTAATAAAATCGAGGAGACTTCTGCATCATTTTCTTTTGAGAATGTAAATATTTCTGAAATTGCAACAGAAGTAAGAGAGAACTTTAAATCAGCTATCGAATCAAGGAGTATGAAGGTGGAAATCCTGAATCTGGAGAAGGTAGTAGTCAAAGGAAACAGATCCCTGCTGCTTTCAGTTTTCCAGAATCTGCTTGAAAATGCCGTAAAATATGCCGGAGATAATTCTACTATCAGAATCTCCTTATTCCGTGAAGATCCACAAAAGTATCATATCTCATTTTCCGATGATGGTGTGGGAATACCTGAGATACATCTGAGCCGTGTATTTGAAAGGTTTTACAGAATAGATTCAGGAAGATCCAGGAAAAGTGGCGGAACAGGGCTTGGACTCGCAATAGTTAAAAATGCAATTCTCCTTCACAAGGGTGAAATAAGTGTCAGGAACAGAAAAGAAGGAGGAACAGAGTTTCTTATCATCCTTCCAAAAATGCCGTGAGATACTTCTAGCCAAAACGCCCGGAGATATAATCTTCTGTCTGTCTCTTGGCAGGATTTGAAAAAATAAGTTCTGTTTTATTAAACTCCACAAGCTCTCCAAGGTAAAAAAATGCGGTATAATCGCTTGTACGCGCAGCCTGTTGCATATTGTGAGTTACAATTATTATTGTATATTGTTCCTTCAGTTCATGTATCAGTTCTTCAATCTTAGCCGTGGATATAGGATCAAGGGCGCTTGCCGGTTCATCCATAAGAATGATCTCAGGATTGACAGCCAGTGTTCGTGCAATGCAGATTCTCTGTTGCTGACCACCTGACAAGCTTAGCGCTGAGTTATGAAGTCTGCCTTTGACTTCATCCCATATAGCAGCCTGTTTTAATGAAAACTCAACTATCTCATCGAGCTTATTTTTGTTAGTGATTCCATTTATCCTAGGTCCGAAGGCAATATTTTCATACACTGATTTTGCAAACGGATTTGATTTCTGAAAAATCATTCCAACTTTCTTCCTCAGGTTTACAACATCAATGTTTTTTTCATAAATGTTTATATTGTCTATATAAACTTCACCGTTAATAGTTACATTATCAATAAGATCATTCATACGGTTGAGAGTTCTCAGGAAGGTTGATTTACCACATCCGGAAGGTCCTATAAATGCGGTCACCATTTTTTCCTGTATGTCCATTGAAATATTTTTTAATGCAAGATTGGTTCCGTAACGGAGTGAAAGATCTTTTGCTTTTACTTTAATATCGTTCATGAAAACACTATTTCTCTAAAAAAAAAATTCTTATTTATTTCGCTCTTTTTCTGATTCTGTATCTTAGTGTAACTGCTACCGCATTCAATGAAAATGTGAGAAGTAACAGAACCAGGGTTGTTGCAAACTGTATGGGTTGAGTAGCGTCAACATTTGATGATTGGGTCGACATGATATAAATATGGTACCCGAGTGACATAAACTGATCGCTTAATGAATGAGGCAGGTCGGAGAGGAAATAAGCAGCACCAGTAAACAATATAGGGGCAACTTCCCCGGCGCCGCGACTCACAGCAAGTATTGTTCCTGTCAGAATTCCTGATACAGAACCTGGTAAAACAACGCGTTTAATTGTTTGCCATTTTGTTGCACCCAAAGCAAGACTGGCTTCACGCATCTCCCTGGGAATGGTTCTTATTGCTTCCTCAACCGAAACTATGACAACAGGCAATGTAAGGAGCGCCATTGTGAAGCTTGCCCAAAGAATATTTGGTTGCCCCCATCTTAGGTCACCGTCATTAAGGATGGTATCCATATTCTTGCCAATAAATCCAATAAAAAATCCTAATCCGAAGAGACCAAAAATTATTGAAGGAACTACTGCAAGCGTTTTCACTGCAAACCTTATTGTTTTAGCAATAATCGATTTTTCACTGGCATATTCAGCCAGATAGATGGCTGTGATGACACCAAAAGGAACTGCTGCAATTGCCATAATTATTGTCATCAGAGCCGTTCCTACAATAGCAGGAAAAATACCTCCCTTGGTCATGCCATCTTTGGGAAACTCCGATAAAAAGCTCCAGTTAAGGTTTGGCCAGCCACCAACAATTGTTACTGCAAGTATTGAAACAATAATAAATATTATCACAATAACAGAAACTCCTGTTATCCCTTCCACAATTGAATCTTTTACATTTCTGTTCATTTTAATATGCTATCAGCTAAATTTCTCACTTTTTTCAACTATTTCAATTATTTCCTTGATTGATATTTTCTTATCACCATATTTTTAAAATAAAACTCTGCAAGAGCATTCATGGCAAACGTGAAAATGAAAAGTAGTGAACCTATCATAAAGAGTACATTATAGTGTGTATCTCCAAATACCACCTCTGCCATTTCCGCTCCGATAGTTGCCGCCAGAGTTCTTACTGAATCGAAAGGATTTATGGTAGACATTGCAGCATTTCCAGTTGCCATGAGTGCAATCATTGTTTCACCAAAGATCCTGCCCAGACCCAGAACTACTGCTGCGAAAATACCAGGAACTGCCGCGGGAAGCACAACATGAAATGCTGTCTGCCTCCTGCTTGCCCCGAGCCCAAGACTGGCTTCCGTAAAAGTTTTTGGCACTGCACTCAGTGCATCCTCAGTAAGAGTATAAATTATTGGTATTGCAGCCAGCCCCATTGCAATTCCTCCTACAAAAGCGTTCAGCCTGCTGGCATAACCAAATATATTCTGGAGCACTGTCGCCATTACCATAAGAGCAAAAAAACCAATAACTACAGAAGGGAAACCTGCCAGAAGTTCAATAACCGGCTTAATAATCTCCCTTATCCTTGGTTTGGCGAACATAGCAGTATAAATAGCAGCAAGGATCGAGATCGGTGCGGAAAACAATAAAGCAATCAGAGTTATCTTAAGTGTTCCGAAAAATAATGGCCAGATGCCATAACGTGGATTGTCTGATACCGGCATCCAGGTGTTTGAGAGAAGAGTGGATGACAATTTTTCACCCTGAACTTGTTTTTTATTGGAGTTGTCAACCTGATTATCTTTGGCCTTTACAGGTGAATCATCTTCGGTGCTTCCGTAGCTCTCCTGAACGAGAATCTCTGTTGATACAGCTTTTTTTTGGTTCATTTTGAATACCGGCAATGCCTCCCGGAAAACAAAAATAAAGATCAATATTACTACAGCTATTGAAAGAAAGGCAACTGTTTTAATTACCTTCTCAGCAAACCAGTCAGAGAAACGGAATTTCTTTCTGGAAAACGCAACCATTTTTGCAGTAGTGGCCTCCTCTTTTATTATCTTCCCAGTCACATCATCTATCATATCTTTAGTATTCTTATCTATTAATTGCCAAACTTGTCAGCATATTTTACCGACAAGCATGACAAACAGAATTAACACTTTTCCTGTAATATATATTTACTTAACAGGGAAATATCCAACTTCAGTAACTACAGTTTGACCTTCTGCACTCAGAATCCAGTCGATATATTTCTTTGTGTCACCAGTAGGCCTGTTCCTTAGATACATATAAAGAAAACGTGTAATGGGATATTCTGCCCTGGCGATCGATTCGGCAGATGGAAGATAAGCCGTGCTTTTTGCATCTTTTTTAACTTTTCCATACCTCACCCCTACTGCATAAGCTGCACCACCATAACCAATACCGTTTATATCTTTTTTTACTGCATTAACAACAGCTGCTGTTCCGGGAAGCGACTGAACTGTTGAGGCATAATCTGCTTTAATAACCTCATCATGAAAATATGTATAAGTTCCCGAACTGTTCTCACGGCCGTAAAGTCTTATCTCAGCATCATTTCCTCCGAGCTCTTTCCAGTTACGGATCTTGCCTGTATAAATATCACTTAGCTGATCGAGGGTAAATTCAGTTACTTTGTTTGCTTCATTAAGAAATATTGTAACTCCGTCTTTTGCACAGGGAATTTCAACACCAAGAGTATTATATCTTGATTTGAGTTTTTCAATTTCTGTTTGTTTCATAGGACGGCTTGCATTACAAATGTCAGTGGTGCCATTTATAAGCGCTGTAATACCCACACCGGAACCTCCGCCTGTTACCTGTATTGTAGCTTGGGGATTTTTCTTCATATAAAGTTCTGCCCAGCGTTGAGCAAGGATTACCATGGTATCGGAGCCTTTAACTGTAATTTTTGACTGAGCGGTTACTGCAGCAGTAGCCATAAAAGCTATAGCCAGCAATAGTGCTAATGTTTTTACATTTTTCATTTTTACTTAAATTATGTTTATAAATTAGTTATTTGTCGGGAATGATATGTATCAGAATTTAGCCTGGATTCTTACACCAAGAGTATTATCCTTCCTATCTTCAGGAAGTGTAGCATTTATCTCATTCTTTGGCATTTCAAAGTTCAGAGATATCCTAATGAAGTCGTTAAGATAATATTGCCACGCAAGAGTCCAGGTCTTGTAAAAAACACTTCCTGCAGCTATATCGCCGCTTAATTTTGTGTTAGGATCGTAATAATCATATTTCGCTACAAACTGATTTCGCTGACCAATATTCTTAACAAAATAGATATAATAACCTGCGAAATTGTTGTAAAGTCCCGGACTTGCTATCATCTGTGCGCGGGTTGCATTTGCAGCAACGCTGCCTGGAACTGAATTTAAACCTACAATATATTCTCCTTTAATTGCCATACCGCCAAGGACATCTGCATAAATCTGTACCTCACCCCCTACCCAGTTTTTATCAAGGTATGTCCATACGCTTTTAAGTGAGTCGAGTGTACCATTGCTGTTTTTAAAATATTTGCTGTTTTTTGAAAGATTTCCTCCATAATATACATTTGGCCCGAAGTCGATACCAATTCCTGCAGAAGGAAGTTTTATTGAATATACAAGACGTGCCATGATGTCTTTTCGTGAATCAACATCTTTTGCCTGATTCCCTGTGAAGTTGCCATTCATAGCCATTACCTGAAATTTGACTGGCACTTTGATTCCTATATATTCAAGCTTAACACCAACTTCTCTCTCCCCCGGATAAATCGTACGAATGACACGTGAACGCTCCAATACCTCTCTTGAGCTGGATGAATATTCTACCTCATAATCAGGCCTGCTCATCTGACCTGCCCACAATGTCAGATTTCTTAGTTTGGGCAGATTTACAATGGTATAGGCATCTTTAAGGGCCAGGTTTCCAGTGCTGAAATCAGGCTGCAGAACAAATTTTACACCATCGGCAGCTTCATATGTGAATTTGATTCTTGCTCTCCTGATATAATAAGTGTTAAGATATCCATTAGATTTCTCAAGATCAGCTCCATATGTTTCCCATTGAGCCTGGATATACCCTGATAATTTTATCTTATTTAGTTTTCCCAGATCAGTCTCATTCACAAGAACCCTTTCGTCGAGAGAGTTTAATTTACCCTGGTTATTTTCAAGAACCTCCTTGAGAGAATCAGTTTCTATTGACTGAGAATAGCCTATAATACCAATTGTCATAAAGAATATTGAAAGAAGCGTCTGTTTCATTTTCACTTAATCT
>JBBRSO010000130.1:0-8527 GCA_038245405.1 Bacteroidales bacterium | reverse complement strand
TTTCAGGAGAACAGGTTTACTGCACATTCCCGCTTCCTTCAGCAAAGGAAAATTCTGCATGTTCCGTGAACCGATCTGGATCATATCAGCATATTCAGCCACCATTTCCACCTGCCGGGTATCCATTACTTCTGTAACAAATGGCAAACCGGTTTCCTTACTGATTTCCCGTAGAAGTTTCAAGCCTTCTTCGCCCATCCCCTGAAAACTATAAGGAGATGAGCGCGGTTTGAAGGCTCCTCCTCTTATTATATGTGCTCCTCCATCTTTTACCGATCTTGCAGTATCAAAAAGCTGTTCGCGGCTTTCGACGGCGCATGGTCCTGCAATAATGACAATGGCTGAACCACCGAGCTCAACACCACCAATATTCACAATTGTCATTTCCGGCTTAGTTGTACGACTCACCTTTGTTGAAATGGGAAAACTGACATTTACCGGATTAACACATGAACCTTTCTCCATTATCGATTTTTTAAATTTAGTAACTGCTATCCGTAGGTTTCTTATATATCATGTTATCGCATTTAAAAGGAACCGCAGGAGAAAATTCAAATTTACCATTACTTACCTTAGCAATAAAAATTGGTCTTATGTTGTTCCAGCTTCCATCAAATACAACCTTACCAGTAACACCTATGTATTCAGGAACGGTTTTCATATCGGTGAGTTTATCGCGTATTAATGCCCTGTTCAGCCCAGCTTTATCAATACATCGTATTATAATATTCATTCCATCGTAGGCATGTGCCGCAAAAACGTCAGGTTCTACACCAAATCGCTTAGCATATTTTACCTTGAATTCTTTTAGTTTCGGATCATTCGCATCAGGATTGTATTGACATGTTGTACAAACGCCTTCAGCCGAAGGCCCGGCAATCTTGAGAAATTCGGGATTTATCATTCTGTCAGAACCATAAACAGGCTGTTTAAAACCCTTTGCCCGGATTTGTTTCAATATCAGTGCTGATTCTTTGGCATTTCCCCAAATCGTAATGGCATCGGGAGTGGATTTTTTTATCCGTTCCAACTGGCTTGTAAAATCAGTCTCTCCATCGTTGAACCGTTCTTCAATTATGACGGGAAAACCAACTCGGGTGGCTGAACGGTTAAAGTGCATGATTCCAACTCTTCCGTAACGATTGTTGGCTCTTATAACTGCTACTCTTTTAAGTCCTTGTTTTTTAAATACATAGTCAACCAAAGCATAACTTGCTTGACGGTCATCAGGAATTGTACGAACAACCCAGGGGATATTGGTTTCAGTAAAAGTTGGATCAGGATCACCTGTATTTACAACTGGAATCTCCAATTTTAAAGAGGCCCTTATCGCGACATGCGAATTTATATCATCGATTGTGCCAAGCCATGCCCAAACCTTTTCATCATCCATCTTCACTACTTCATTGGCAGCAGCACCCCATAGTCCAACATCATTGTGAATCATTAGTTTGTAAGGAGTACCATGGTAGCCACCCATCTTATTGGCTTCCTCAATAGCTAAAACAGATCCCTGTAACATTTGCTTCCCAAGGTCCGAAATAATCGAACCTTCGAGAGGTCCCAGGAACCCGATTCTTACCTCATTCAGATTTGTAGGAGGTGGTATCTCGCGGCCTGCACCAAAAAAATTTATTGGCACAAGAAAATGATACTTGTAAGCTTTCTGATATTTATCATACCCAACCAGTTGGTTCGGAATATTGCCGTAGTTTTTTGGCAATTGCTGAGCGCTGATATTAGAAAGCGAAAGCAGTAAAATCAGAATTAGATTCAATAATATTTTTACAGGTGGTTTCATAATATAAGTGTTATTTTTTTTTACAAATAGCATAAGCTTCAATCTCGACAAGGAGGGTTTCCCAACACAGACGTGCCTGAATACCGGTATTATTACATTCACTATCAATAATATTTGGCCGATCAATCACTAATTCATTCGTTTTCATTTTCTATTTTAGATTAATAGTTCTCAAATAAATCTCCCTTGTTCCTCTTTTGGTTATTACTCCATTATTTAAGTAGCTCGCCCCGGCTGACTCCCTTTGAAGTGGCAACCCATATAACATCTTTATCAGCATCAACACCAATGATAAAATTATTTGCAATAGATGGTGACATTGGAATTTCTTTGGTGACTTTATTTACAACTGTGCTGTCATCCATACGGCCATAGTTCTTAACGATAGCCATCCCATCACTGTTATTATCATTTTTCTTATAGGTCACCCATGCCTTGCCATTCGTGCTACTTAATCCTTTATCACTGCAAATGAATACTACCGGTCCCTCGGCCCTGATAAAATTAATGAAGTTACTGGCCAGCCCGCTGTCGTGATCAAAAAATCCTTTCCAATTTTTACCATCGTACCGACTCATACCAAAATAGGTTGAAACCCATAAAACACCATCTGCCCAGGAAGTTGCTGTAGTAATATCATGAACGACACCATCATCAGGCTGAAGATCTATTTCCATAAAACCATCAGGATCAGTATAATCCCTGAACTTTTTGGTATTTTTTGTATATTCGATCACTCCTCCACCCCAGGCTGCAATATATATCTTACCACCACCGGCCGAAACACCATAGGTCCATGGTTCATGCATCGGAGCATTCTTTTCTGTGAATATTTCCCATTCCTTTGTATAGGTATCATAATGACCAGCTCCGCCGCCTGTGGCAACCCACACATCTTTCCCGTCACAAGTTACACAATAAACAAGATCATTAGGCATCCCGCTGTTGAACTGGGTGAAATTTTCAAATTTACCCGCTGACCACCGGCTTAAGCCTCCCAATGTTCCGATCCATACATCTCCGGTTTGTTGGCTTACATCAATAGAAACAATCCCATTATGAGCCAAGCCATCCTGTGTTGTATATGTTTTCCACTTCCCATTCTCATATACTGCGAGACCATCGTGCGTGCCAACAAGCACCCGATCACCATCTATCCTGACACAGTAGGCGCGATCGGAGGGTAATCCATCTTTCGAAGTAAAATTTTTCCAATGACCATATACAGGCAATGGGCTCGAGTCGTCAGCCACTTTAATTGACGAGCCCTTTTTATGTACAGATTTACTTTCTGACGGAAAATTTGCCTCATTATGTTGTTCATCTCTGAGGACAAAAGCAAGTAAAGCGGCGCCAAGGATAATAACTGAAATCGCTGCAATCCTAAAAAGTTTGTTTTGGAGTAATTTTTTCATTGATTACTTAGTTAAAGAGGTTTGTTGAATATTTGAAGATTTTACATCATAATCAGGACTCCTAAGCGACTTAAGATATTCTACCAGATCGTTTAGCTGATTTTTTGTCATGTCGCCAACTAATCCATGTTGATCACTTTTACCATATATCGTCCATATTTCCTCTAAAGTGGCAGCGCGACCGTCATGAAGATAGGGTGGTGATGCATAGATATTATTAAGGTGAGGAGTATCAAATAAAATTGAATCGTCAGATGCGGCGAGGGTTCCTACATCTGCAAGTTTTTTATTAGTATAATAAGGAGGTGTATGGCAAGTGATGCAGCGGTTATTCTCGGGAATTATTTTATCGAAATTATCCACACTACGTTCAAAAATAATTTTTCCCCTTATCTGCGCTTCTGTCAGTTCTCCTTTGGGATTAAACAAAAGATTTGGAGGATAAGGGATGCCGGTCATAATATAGGCAGAAATTGCATCTAAATCCTCATAGCTGAATGGCTCCGTTCTGGTTAGAACAGTGGAGAAACGCATTCCGTCTTGCTTGTAAACGGTCTGGTTTTTACCATTCCATTTGTAAGGCGAAGTATCACCGATATCGCGCAAAGACTGTGTATTTGTCACATTTCGTCCCATATCCTTTGATGCCATATTATATACCAGTCCATCTTCATGTGTATCAGGGTGACAGGTATAACAGGAATATTGGTTCTGAAAAGTATGTCCTGCATTATTGAAAAGTCTACGACCAAGACGGTTAACCGTAATTTTACGTGGTCCGCCAAGGTCAATAGTACTGGTTGTTTCAAGGGTTTCTGTATTTATAACAGAGATCCTGTCTTGAAGCATTTCAGCAACATAGAGCTTTTTTCCGTCTGTAGAAAGCGCAAGCCCCTTCGGGTTTGATCCGGTTGAGATTCGCTTTATTATGTAACGATTGCTTATTCCGAGGTTATTTGAATAGGATTGAAGCATCCCGGCATCCGATTCGTTTATAAGGTTCCTCACGGAGTCAATATCTATCACAGAAATGCAATCCACTCCTGAACTTGAAACAAACGCTTTCTTACCGTCAGGAGTAATCGCTATACCAAAAGGGTCAGGATAATAGGCATTTGGCTCATCGAGTAACAACTGAATAATCCGTCCATTTGGTTTCTGCTCTATAATACCAATTCCATGACTCATCATAAATCCCTTTTCAACCTGTATTGAAGGTACAAGGTTTTTAGGTCTGACAAGTGTTACAAAAGCCAGATCTCCGCCGGGAGTAAACGCAATGTTCTCCATGATATGAGCCGATTCAATTTTCTTACGTTCATTGACTCGCTGTGTACTGTCATTAACAACTGTGATTTCAGTTATAACCGGGCTTCCGTAAGGAGCCATAAAAGCACGTCTGCTGGTGCTATATAATACTTTCCCGTCAGGTGACATTTGTATCCCCGTAGGATTATTTCCCGTCGTTAACCTATTTAGTTCCTCTCTGGTATTGATATCTATAACCGATATATTGGAAGAATAAGAATCAACGGCATAAAGAAATTTGCTATCGGAACTCAATGCGAGTCCCGCTGGACCATTGCCTGTTTTAATTGTATCTGTTACATTTAATTCATCAAGGTCAATCACTGATACATTATCGCTCCACTGGTTACTTACATAAGCTTTCCTTCCGTCTTTATCAAGTATCACGCTATGAGGGTGTTCTCCAACTTTTATTTTTTTCAGAACCATCCCTTTTTCAGTATCAACGACCAATAAGGCATTACCATCCTGAGCCACAACATAAAGTCTGGAACCATCTTTCGATACAGCCAGATTAATGGGGGAGTAATAATCGGCATTGACAAGTTTTGATAATATCACATATTTCTGATTATAGAGATGACAAGACGTGCATAAAAGCGGATGGTCTTCGACAGCAGTTTTCTCGTTAACATGGGCTCTTGCCAGTTTACGTCCGGGGAAATAAATGATCAAACCCAGCACAGCAACAATCAGTAATATTCTATAAATATTCTTCATTCTATTCCAATTCTATAGCTTTTTCGTTTAGTTTTGATTTGTGGACAGATATAATTGCAGGGGCCTTTTTGACAGCCAGAGGCAGACTGTTTTCAGGAACCATCTCTGCATCTTCGTGACAGCCAATACAGCCACGTCTCTCATTAGGGCGAAGATAAATCCAGTTGCAGGTTTTAAATACATCTCCCTTCTCGTCAAGAGTTCTTATTTGAAAGGGTTCATCGGCACTTACTTTTAAATAGAAAGAACCATCATTCTCCACCTGAAAAATTCCTAAAGATGAATCTTTTCCCATTATTTCAATTGCTGTCGCTTTTTGTAGTATCGGAGATTTTACTGAAAATTTCGAATCCAGAACATTGATATCCTGACAAAGCAACAGCCCTGTTTTTACGCCTTTATCTACTTCGCTGGGCAATTTTTTTGGTCTGTCATGTTTCCCGACCATCACAGCTTCAGTAAGATTGAACTCCCCATTTGTATAAATTGATTTACCAAGAACTTTAGTATCAGGATCATATTCATATAAAGCATATTTATCAGAATCAGTTGCACGATAAGAAACCATCAATTTTCCTGAATTCAGTGGAAAAACTGATTGAAAATCACCTTTTATTCCTGAAGTAAGGTTGACCTTTGAATGTAACGGTCTGTTATAACTGATGGATGTAATACCTGCACCTTCCTGAATTCCTGCAAGAGATTCAATAAATACGATTTTGCCATCTTTTGTTTCTATTGCCCGACTCAGTATCATGGTGCCTTCTGGTCCCTGATAAAATAACTCAGCTTTTGTACCGTCCGGACGCATCACCATCAACATGTTTTTCTGCTGATCTGTTGCACTGGTATTCTCACTTGATAAAATACGACCATCATTGATAACGGAGGAAGCACAATAGATAACTGGGTTATAGGTAATTTGTCTCAAGTCAGATCCATCAGTACTACAGGTAAACAAAGGTTTCCCTGTCTTTAAAGTATCCTTATCTGATAATATACTAAAAACCAGGTGTCCATTTGGCAAATGTGCAGGATCAATACAGTTTTCATGAGAAGAAGTAACTTTTCTGGTTCTGTAATTTCCAAGGTTCATTTCATAAATCTGCCAGGAATCGTTTTGCTTTTGCTTTGCAGTAAACACCAGGCTTTTCCCATCCCACGATACTTCGGGCGAACATGCAGAATAATAATCTTCTGTAAGAACTTTGAGTCTTCCATCAGGTTTGTTTGGATCGAAAGCAATTATTCGGGCCGAAGTTTTACTTCTGTATAAATCATGAGGCTGAATTTTACCGGAAACCTGGGTGCAAATAACTATTCCTTCCATAGATTTTTCCCTGCACGAGGAGAAAAGTATCCCGGAATAGCCGATTGACAATATTATCAGGACAATTAATATTGCATTTTTTCCATTCATCGAAAAAGGTTTATTTGGGTTCTGTGACAGTAAGTATCTGATTGGCTTTTACATTCTCTAAAACCTGAAATTTCCCTGAAGGCCATTTTATCTCAATTTTTTCGACCAAAGTGTTTTTAGCGAGACCAAAGTGCATTCTGGGATCATTCTGTGAAAGGTAACCGGTTGTGCTTCTTTTCTGAGCAGTCTGCACTTTCCCATTTGAAGTTACTTTTATCCTGGCACCAATGCCATCCCTGTTGCTGGAAGTTCCAACCAGATTAAGAGTTAGCCAGTTATTCTGGTTTCCTTTATTATTCCGCAAGAAAACCGAATGATCATTCAGATTTACGATAAAAGCATCAATATCACCATCATTGTCATAATCTCCCAGACATACTCCTCGCCCTACAAGTTCTTTTTTGAAATATTCGCCCAGTTCCAATGAAACATCTTTGAATTTTCCATTACCTTGATTCTCAAATATCTGATCTTCTTGCCCATACAAATGTTTCAAGGCTCCATTGGCTTTATAAATATCTAAATTTCCATCATTATTATAATCAAAAAAGGATGAAGACCATCCTACAAATTGAGCAGACGCCATTGAAATACCGGATATAACGCCTTTCTCCGCAAAAATACCATTGCCCAAGTTCTCATAAAGTGAACAATAAGAGTCGTCGGATGCAAACATATCTAACAACCCGTCACCATTATAATCGGCAAAGTCAACGGACATACTAACAGTAGCCTCTCCTCCCTGACTAAACGCAGTACCCGACATTGTTCCTCTATCAGTAAATCCCTTTCCTCCGTCGTTGTGCCAGAAATAATTGAGTGTATGATCATTTGCAACATAAATATCCACGAAACCATCCTCATCATAATCGGCAGCTCCTACCCCCATAGCTCTTCCATCAATATCCGTGATTCCCATGGCTTTTGTTACATCTTCGAAAACACCATTTCCTTTATTATGGTATAAAACATCCGGTTGGCTGTCATAAGCCATTGGTGCGGGAAAACCGTCAGGGGCGTAGAAATACTTGTAATTCGGATCAAAAAACAAGTAATTACCTACATAAAGATCAAGCAGACCGTCGTTGTCGTAATCGAACCAGACCGCACCAACGCTGCATGCATTTCCGCCTGCAACACCTGCCCTTTTGGTCACATTTTTAAAAGTTCCGTCACCATTATTATTGTACAAGGTATTGGTTCCATAGTTACTAACATACAAATCGGGGAAACCATCGTTATTGAAATCGCCAACTGTAGCTCCCATACTGTAATCGTTTCCGCCAACTCCCGCCTGTTCTGTTACATCCTCGTACGTTCCATTCTTCAGGTTATGATATAGATGGTTTTCGGTTTTAAACCCTGGTTTCTTACCTTTACTGAAACCCTCTATCCATTTACCACTGCACACATAAATATCTATAAAGCCATCCTGGTCATAATCCAGAAATGATGCACCACCTCCAACTGACTCGATAATATTATCAAGTTCATCATCGCCTATCGAGTGGACAAAGTTTAATCCGATTTCCTGACCAATCTCCTGAAAATACTCAGTATCCGCTGCCGGAGGCGTAAATTCCGACCTCCCTTTCAGTTTGGATGAAGTCTTTTTGTCGGAACTGCATGCTGAAATAATTATAATAAAAACAAGAAGAAATACAAAAGACCAGTTCTCTTTTGTAATTCTCCAAAAACTATTTCTAAGGGACATTAACAATGTCATTTTAAATCTTGTTCTTTCTTGTAACATAGTATTTTGGTTTCCATTTTCGGCATAAGGATCCGGTCAAATTGCAATGCCAAATATAGTAATTCTTACACAAGTTGAGCGATTTAGTTAATTAAAAGTAAAAAATAAAT
>JBBRSO010000129.1:0-8795 GCA_038245405.1 Bacteroidales bacterium | reverse complement strand
TGTCTTCTGTTCTGGTCTTTCCTGTAAAGAAAAAATATGCACCGAAAAGAATCAGTATTCCTGCTATATTTGTTATATTCTTCCCTGATCATCTTCCTGGCTCTCGACAAAGTTACTCTTAGTGTATTGATATTCTGCCGTCTATTGATCTTTGTCCATATACAAAAGATGCTGTGATTGTAAGCATTGCAATAAGTAATAGTTTTTTCATTGGGTATGTATTTAAATTATATGAGTGTTTAAATACATGACGTAAGAAAGGCTAATTCGTTACAGAAGGACAGTCGTGACCTTTACCTGCATTTGGAGATGAATTAACCATATCTTTGTATTGCTATTTATAATCAGAAAATGACAGATTCGGTACAACAATTCTATAGACAGGCTTATTGGTTAAGTCTATTCACCATATTTTACAATATAGCTGAAGGAGTTATATCGATGGCTCTGGGTTATGCTGATGAAACCCTCAGTTTATTTGGCTTTGGCGCAGACAGTTTTGTTGAAGTTATATCAGGTATTGGGATTGCATTTATGATTTGGCGCATAAAGCGTAGTCCAGTCAGTTCAAAAAGTCCTTTTGAGATAACTGCATTAAAAATTACGGGTGCTTCTTTTTATTTATTGTCGGCAGGTCTGCTTGCAGGTATTGTCTTAAACCTCATAGGACATCACAAACCCGAAACAACTCTTTGGGGAGTAATAATATCACTGGTTTCAATTGCGGTAATGGTTTGGCTCATGAATGCGAAAAAAAGAGTTGGGAAGAAGCTGAATTCAGAACCAATATTAGCTGATGCTAATTGTACAAAAGTTTGTGTGTATATGTCATTGGTGCTGCTTGTTGCAAGTCTTGTTTATGAGCTTACAGGTTTCATTTATGCCGATGCTATTGGAGCAGCCGGAATAATGTATTTTTCCATTTCAGAAGGTAAGGAAGCCTTTGAAAAAGCTAAAGGGAAAGATTGTTGCTGTTAACATTATCTGGTTTTCCAATGTCCAGTGGTTTCTTTATTAAAAACATGAATTTCAGCTCTAGCTATTAAAATAATAAAAGCCAATCAGGTGAAAGCACTGATTCATTTATCAGAAATGATATATTTCCGGGAAAATTTGTTTCTATTCTTTTGTATTAAATTTATTTTATCATACATTTGCACTCGCAAAAACAAAAGGATTCAGTAGCTCAGCTGGTAGAGCACATCCCTTTTAAGGATGGGGTCCTGGGTTCGAGCCCCAGCTGGATCACTTAGAAGCTCACAGAAATGTGGGCTTTTTTTATTGTAGAGTAATTCGTGAAAGATTCAGATATCCGCTACCTCGACAAAACCGGAATCTGCCTGTTTATGGATTCTTCGAGCGAGATGAGTGTTTCTGTCCTGACAATACCACCTATATTTTGAATCGTATCAGTAAGTATCATACGAAGATGTTCATTATCACGTGTGTATACTTTGATGAACAGAGAATAGTTACCCGTAGTATAGTGACACTCAATTATTTCGGGTATGTCTTTGAATTTTTCTACAACATCTCTGAAATGACCCGGATGGTCAAGAAATATTCCAATATATGCACAGGTCTTGAATCCTACCATCACCGGATCAACTTTAAACTCTGAACCCCTTATCACCCCTATCCGGATAAGACGCTGAACACGCTGATGGATAGCGGCTCCTGATACACCACATTCCCTTGCAACTTCCAGATATGGTATTCTTGCGTTCTTCGTTATGATGTCAAGTATCTTCTTATCAAGATTATCAATTAGTAAACTTTCAGACATTACAGAGGCGATTAATTAATAAATTGAAACAATATGTTTTTATTTTCTTACAAATTTAAAGTAAAAATAACATTTTATGATATTTATTGAAAAAATGTTTGAAACTTAAGAGGGTTACAACGGACGACGATTCAGAAAACCTGTAATATCCCGGATATCAGAAAAGCCCTTCCTGAGAAGATATTCCTCAATACCTGCCACCACTTTAACAGATGCCACGGGATCGATAAAGGATGCAGTCCCAATCTGTATTGCGCAGGCTCCTGCCAGAATGAACTCCAAAGCATCTTTCGCATTCATGATGCCACCCATGCCAATAACAGGTATTTTCACAGCATTTGAGACCTGCCACACCATCCGGAGCGCCACTGGCTTTATTGCAGGACCCGATAATCCTCCCGTAACAGTAGACAGCGAAGGCTGCATTTTTTCAATATCTACTGCCATCCCGAGCAATGTATTGATAAGTGATATTGCATCGGCACCTTCTTCTTCAACAGCTCTGCCAAAATCGGCTATATTCGTGACGTTAGGTGAAAGCTTGACAATCAACTTCTTAGAATATACTTTCCTGACCTCTCTCGTAACTTCTCTGGCAGAAGCAAGATTTGTTCCAAAGGCCATCCCTCCCATCTTAACATTCGGACAGGATATGTTTAGCTCAATCGCACAAATCTTCTCAAGTTTATTAACACGTTCAGCCAGTGCAATATAATCTTCGAGATAACTCCCGTTCACATTTACTATAACATTAGTATCATATTTGAGAATGCGGGGATAAATATTCTTTTCAAAGTAATCAATCCCTTTATTTTGCAGACCAACTGCGTTTAACATGCCCGACGGAGTCTCGGCCATACGTGGATATGCGTTACCTTCCCGATGCTCAATGGTAGTCCCTTTGAGGATTATACTCCCAAGTTTTGAAATATCTATAAAATCCTCAAATTCAGCTCCGTTACCAAATGTTCCTGAAGCTGTGATCACCGGATTTTTGAAGTGCAAATCACCAATAGAAAATCCCAGGTTTACCATTTTAAATCATTTACATTGAATATTGGTCCGTCAATGCAGGTGCAAAGATTGCCTTTAACAGTATCAACGACACAACAAAGACACGCTCCGATTCCGCAGGCCATGAGGTTCTCGAGCGACACTTCGCAAATAATATCTCTTGGCTTACAAAAAGCCGAAATTGCTTTCATCATCGAATCGGGTCCGCAGCAACACATCCTGTCGTATTTTCTTTCTGAAAACACCGAATGACTGGTAACATAGCCTTTTTCTCCCTGTGAACCGTCCTCGGTAGTTACAAAAACTTCTCCGATCGGCAGATACTCATCAAATTCTATGATCCTGGCACTGTTCCTGAATCCGAGGAGGATATCAGGAGTGATACCGTTATTATTTAAATATCTTCCGAGGAATAACAGTGGAGCTATTCCGCAGCCACCACCCACAATCAGTACTTTTTCACTTTTGACAGGCATTGAGAACGAATTTCCGAGAGGGTATATGAGATTAAGAAGCTCACCTGTCTTTAATCTTGATAGTCTTTCAGTGCCTTTACCTACAATCTGGATCAGGATCTTAAAAGTATTCTTTTCGTAGTTAACATCATGGATTGAAATGGGACGCCGCAGGAAGGTATCCACGCTGTCATCCACTCTTACCTGAACAAACTGCCCCGGTTTGAATTCAGGGAGTTTATTGTCGCCCGCTAACTCGAGAATAAAAAAATCATTATTCAGACGCTTGTTTTCAACTATTTTAAGATCATCAATACGCTTTGTCATATCCAGTGCGTTTGCGACAAAGATAATTTTAATGACTGATACCTAAAAATTTAAAGGAAGGATATTTATAAACGAATGAAGAAACAGCAGATCATTATTTCTGGGGAAAATATTCCACAAAACTGTTATCATCATAAAACCATACTATTCTGACAACACCGGATGAGGAGGTTTTCTCTGATAATGAGGATCCTTCCTGTCTTGTATTAATGCTAACATCCTGTATTGTAACAACTTTCTTAATGGTTTCATCAGCTGGTCGCGTCTCAGTACTGGCAGAATCCGTTTGCGAAAAATCAAAGAGCGATTGCATTCTTGGCTCTCTGTACATCGATCCTTTGCCAAACAAAAGCCATTCGGTCGAAATAAACGGGTATTTATTAAGCATTCTCAGTACAAAATCAAGACTTGGATTATTCCGGCCTGAGAGTATATGCGATATACCGGAAGCCTGCACTCCAATTTCCTCTGCTAATTGTGCAGAAGATTTATTTTCCTTCTTAAGAAATTCAAGTAATCGCTCCTTCATATTTATAATGTTATCGCAATACAAATGTAAATATTATTGTCGTGCCATCTGTAATTACATTTATTCACATTTGTAACATCGAATTGTTAATATATGTTTGTCTAAATTGTAATATCTGGTATATTATTGAATGTGTGTTGATTAAAGATTCTATTTATTTGAAGTAGTTATGTAGTTTAGAGACGTAAATAACTTGAATATAGTGTGTTATATTTATTTTCTAAACTAATTCTATTATGTTTATGCTCTACTCTGGCTAATTACTATGCTAATACTATAGATGATAGAATATATACATCTGATTTATTGTATTTTAAAATCTTAATGGTGCATTTATATTAAATAATGATATTTGTAACCTGAAATATGTGAATCTGTGATCATAAATGCAATTACATATGTCAATATATTTAAGTTACAATTGTAATTTCACAAAAGCCACGCATTTCTCGGTGGTTCTCCGTGCTCCTCAGTGGTTCTCTGCGTAAGTTTTTAATATTTCCCTATATCGCTTCTACAACCTGCAAATATTCGATTCTCGCAGAGTTGAGATTTACCCGGTTTAAATAAAATAACTTCACTTTTGAGGTAATCTTTCATAAAGATTTTTTTTCTTTAGCACCGGATTAAGTTTTAACCCATGCCAAAACATAAATTTTCTTTACCGCTGCACTACCAGATACTTATAATGCTGGTGGCAGGAGGATTCTTTGGATATTTTTTTCCCCTTATGACCACCTACACCAATTGGGTTGGTGTTATATTCCTCAGAGCGTTGAACATGATTATCATACCTCTGATTCTCTGTTCAATAACCACAGGTGTAGCAAGCGTTGGCAGCAGTGGAAACCTTGGAAGGCTTGGGCTTAAAACAATGGCTTATTATATTTTCTCCACTCTGGCAGCAATAATAACAGGTTTTGTGCTCGTTACAACGATAAAGCCCGGTGTAGGTGCAGAACTTGGTTTTAAAATGCCGGTTGATAATCTGGCTGCTGTTTCCGACAGTTTTGGACAGACTCTCATAAACATCATTCCAGCCAATATTTTCGAATCACTTATGCAGGGACAGATGCTCGCGATAATTTTCTTTGCTATTCTGTTTGGTTTTTTCATTACAAAAATTGATGAGAAGCCACGGATGCTTATCACCGATATATTTAATGCTGCTCTGGATGTAATAATGAAAATGACTCTTTTTATAATAAAATTCACCCCTCTGGGGATTTTTAGTATTACAGCGAAAGTAATTGCTCAACAGGTACTTATAGGAAATCATATTAGTGAAGTTATCAGCCGTCTCGGCTTATATTTCATTACAGTCCTGGCTGGTCTGCTTATACATGGATTTTTCACCCTCCCTCTTACTGTGAAGCTGCTGGGAAGAGCAAATCCGGTTAAGCATATGAAAAATATGACAACACCGTTGCTGACAGCCTTCTCCACATCTTCTTCAAATGCAACACTGCCCCTGACAATGAAAGCAGTTGAATCTGAAGATGGCGTATCAAACAAAATCGCAAGTTTTACACTTCCCCTGGGTGCAACAATAAATATGAATGGAACGGCACTTTATGAATGTGTGGCAGTGATGTTTATTGCCCAGGCGTATGGAATTAATCTCACATTCGGACAGCAGATAATAGTAATATTTACTGCTTTGCTGGCTGCCATAGGATCTGCAGGGATCCCTATGGCTGGTTTGGTTATGATGACTGTTGTTTTAAAGGCTGTAGGACTGCCTCTTGAGGGAATAGGACTAATACTCGCGGTAGACCGCATTCTCGACATGTTCCGTACCGCCATCAATGTTTATGGCGATACATGTTGTGCGGTAATTATTGCAAAATCGGAAGGAGAAACCCTTAAAATTTAGGTTTAAAAGCAATGATCATCCGCAATTGCATGATCCCGCGCATCCGTCTTCACTGCCTTCACCGCATCCGGATGAACAATCTGAATGTTCATGATCACCGCATCCTGAGCAAGAATGCGACGTTGCTGTCAGCTCACTATCTGTAGCATCGCGGACTTCAATTATTTTGCCTGTAAAAAACAGATCAAGTCCAGCCATAGGATGATTGAAATCCATTTTAACGAATGTGTCGCTGACTTCGTTAATTATTCCGGTAAGAGGATTGCCGTCTGAATCAGACATGGGAACTTCATTACCAACTTTGCAAATATCCTCATTGAGTTTACCATCAGCCTCAAAGACATTTATTGGGACATTGATTATCATGTCCTCTCTTTTATCTCCATAAGCACGTTCCGATTCCAGCTTAAATTTGAAAGGGTCACCTGCTCTTAATGAGCTTATATTAGACTCAAAGACAGGCAGTAACCTGCCTGTACCGTATATGAATTTCAATGGTCTGGTTTCATCAAGTGTCTCGATAACTCTTCCTTCTGAATCATTAACTCTCAACTCATAAGTAAGAGAGACCATCTTTTTATTTTCAATTTGCATAGTGCGTTTATTTTTAAGGGTTCAAAGATAATTTAATTTGCCAATACTAAATAATACCAAAACAAATTTCAAGATTATTTATCGAAAACAATGCAGTTCATACCTTCTGAGAAAATGAAAAGAAATCAGAATATAAAACTGACTCTTATCTCAGGTTTACTGTAAAGCGCATATTCAGAATCATTAATAGGCCATAAAACCGTAAAATTCAGCGTTGATCTTCTTCCTATCTGTTGGCTTATGCCTGCACCTGCCAGTACAGTATTAACATAGAATCTGTCGCCCTGATAAGGCGGATATTTCCAGAAAGAAGTCTTGAGACTTAGTAGTTCATTTTCTGCATGGAGGTATAACCCGGTATGAACTCCCAATGGTAATACTTTATTAATATCCTGTATAACAACAAATTCCACATATGCCTTCCCTCCGTAAAGAGCTGTCTTTGAGTATTGATCTTTATAAAATCTGTAATCGGGCCCCACTGCAAGAGCTATCCTCGGAAGTACCCATATGCCTATTACCGGCGAAACCTCTATGTCAGTTATTGTTCCGAATACAAGTCCAACTGATCCTCCAAAAAACAATCTCTCTCGTACTGCCGGGGTGTCTTTGACCTGTTTCTGTCCATAAGGAAATCTGTCGTCGTCGTCGGTCTGCCCAAAAGCACTTGATAATGAACTTATTACCAGTATAATTACAAAAATAGATATTGGTGAATTACAGATATTTGAAGTTTTAATTTTCTTTAAATTCATCATATGAAAGATAACTTGATTGAAACGGTACAAATAAACGGAAAAAATGTTTCTCCTGATATGTTGGTACAAAGATTATACCGGTTTTTAAAAACAGCGTAATTTCTTTTGAAGCAGTTGATTTCTCTATTTTTCAATCTTATTATATGATGCTACCAAACCTTTAATCAACGAGGAGCTAAATCCGTTATGTTCCATTTCATTTAATCCAACTATGGTGCAGCCTTTAGGAGTGGTAACTTTATCTATTTCAAATTCAGGATGGTTATGCCCCTGAATCAGAAGCTCTGCAGCTCCTTTAACTGTCTGGTTTACAATTGCACTTGCCGTTGAAGCATCGAATCCGATCTGTATGCCTCCCTGGATCATGGCTCTTATGAATCTGAGTACATATGCAATACCACAAGCACCCAGAATTGTTGCCGATTCCATTAGATCCTCGTCAATAATCATTGTTGTACCCGTAATGTCGAACAATGATTTAACTAATTGCAATTGTTCGTTTTTTGCTCCGCTATGGCATATACATGTAACCGATTTACCAACGCTTGCAGATATATTAGGCATTGCCCTGAAAACTGGTACATGTGTCCCTACAACTTCCTGGATCTTACTTATGGATATTCCGCTTGTTATGGAAACCAGCAAGTGCTTCTTAGGATCAATATGTTCCTTCATCTCCTCAAGAACGCTTACCAGGTTATAGGGTTTTACGGCGACTATAATAAGCTCATAATTAGTGATTGCCTCAATATTATCTGAAGTTATTGTTATCCCGGAATCTTTAAGGTAAGAAAGCTCTCCTGTGTTCCTTCGTGTTGCTATAATATTTCCAGGAGCAATTTTCTGATCTTTTAAAAAACCCTGGAGCAAAGATATTCCTATGTTGCCGCAACCAATGATTGCAATCTTAGTATTAATCATTTTATTTTTGTTAGTTTTTAAATCGTGAAACATTGTTGTCCGGTAAATTTAAACTTCAATAATTCCGCTACTCTGTAGCTATTTGAGACAAAATGTAACATATTGTCTACAAATATTATGCTGCTCTGCAGCTTATGTTTAAGCAACATAATCACAAAATATTTGTTGTTGGGTACAAATATTATGCTGCTTTATGTTTAAACGACAGAGTAACATATTGTCTACAAATATTATGCTGCTTTATGTTTAAACGACAGAGTCGAAAGTTGTCTACAAATATTATGCTGATCTATCTTTAAGCGACAGAGTCGTAAAACATTTGTAGAAAAATTGTACAATATGAAATTTTAGCTCCAGCGGAGCGAAATATGATTTAAAGCACTGAACATATTGAGTTCTATCGTTTTTTAAAAATTTTGCCCTGACATCAGTAATCCTGAAAATAGCATTTCCGAATTTCAGTATGACATTTATTTGCTGTATTGTTTTATATATAATAACAAATATACTACAATAGTTATTAATATGTCATTGA
>JBBRSO010000128.1:0-8823 GCA_038245405.1 Bacteroidales bacterium | reverse complement strand
ATGGCGAAAGCGAAGGAAAAGAAGGCAAAGGAATATTTCCTGCTTCCGTAGACCTCACAACAGATCTTCACTCAATGGGTCAATATATTCAGGATGGCCAGAGGATTCTTTTCGAAACCGTAATATCTGTAAGAAACCCTGTTAAAAAACTAACAATTCCGCTTGAAAAAGATGATTCCGATCAGCTGAACTATCTTGCCGGAAAAAGACTTACTGAAGTTAATTACAATGCCGAACTTGGAACCACTCTTGCTCATAACGATGGAAATGTTCCGATCATAACTCTGACAATTCCTTCACTCGATGAGTATTACATCGGACAAATGGTATATTTCTTTGAGATCGCCTGTGCTATAAGCGGATATATTCTGGATGTCAATCCCTTCGATCAGCCTGGTGTTGAAGCATATAAGAAAAACATGTTCGCCCTCCTCAATAAACCTGGTTTCGAAGAAGAAGAGAATAAACTCAGGAAAAGACTTTAAAAACGATAAGTTCCCGATGATTTCGCAGTCTGATGCAGATATTTATTAAACCAGCGATGATCTGCAGAAAAATTTGCATTTTTAAATATTCAGGAATTAAATACTACCCACTCACATGAAAAAAATCTCTTATGTGCTCACTGCTTTAATAGTCGCTCTGACTTTCGGCGGTTGTAAAAACTGGAGTGAATCAGGAACCGGGTCACTCAGAATCGTGACTAATAAAGATGGACAGCACTCGGTATCGCTACAGCTCTTTCTCCGCAAATTGATCTTGCTACCGAACCACGCTGGGCAAGGGTTAACGGAACATTTGGAGAAAGCCCAGATCTGACTGCTGACATGGCCAGAGCATATGTGGATGGCTTTCAGACCTCTATGGGTGACAAGGCAATATCTGGGGGCTGGGGCTATACCAGTGTTAATACTATGATTAAACATTGGCCTGGCGGCGGTCCTGAAGAAGGTGGAAGAGATGCACATTTTGCGTATGGGAAATATGCTGTTTACCCTGGTAATAATTTTGCACAACACCTTATTCCATTTACAGAAGGTGCTCTGAAGCTTGAAGGCGAAACAAAAATGGCATCAGCCGTTATGCCTTATTATACAATTTCATATGGAATTGATAATGTAAATAATGAGAATGTTGGAAACAGCTATAATAAGTATATCATAAATGATCTTCTTAGAGGTAAGTATGGTTTTGACGGGGTTATCTGTACTGACTGGGGAGTTACTTCAGACGAAAAAGCGATAGATAGTTTTGGTACAACTTGCTGGGGTGCTGAGACACTCTCTGTTGCACAAAGACATTATAAAATTCTCATGGCAGGTGTGGACCAGTTTGGCGGAAACAACGCCTCCGGCCCGGTGCTTGAAGCATATGAAATGGGCAGTAAGGAACATGGCGAAGAATACATGAGAAAACGCATGGAACAATCAGCAGTCCGACTCTTAAAAAATATTATCCGTGTAGGCCTTTTTGAAAACCCTTATCTGGATATTGAAGAAACCAAAAAAACAGTTGGTAACGAGGAATTTATGAAAGCAGGATATAAAGCCCAGCTTAAGTCGATTGTTATGCTTAAGAATAAGGATAAGGCCTTACCTGTAGAAAAACAGAAAACCGTTTATATTCCTAAAAGAACTACTGCAGCAGGCAGAGATTTCTTCGGTGGTACTACACCTGAATCAGTTTCATATCCGATAAACCTCGATATAGTTAAGAAGTACTATAAAGTAACAGATAGTCCTTCCGAAGCAGACTTTGCTCTGGTTGTAATACGGAGCCCGAATTCAGGAAGCGGATATGATCCCGCCGATGCTAAAAAAGGGGGGAATGGCTACGTACCTATCAGTCTGCAATATGGAACCTACAAAGCAGTAGAAGCACGCGATCCGAGCATTGCAGGCGGAGACCCATTTGAAAAATTTACAAACAGGACTTATAAAAACAAATCAATTACGGCTTCAAACATTTCAGATCTTAAAATGGCTCTTGACACAAAAAAAGCCATGAAAGGCAAACCGGTAATTGTTTCAATATCAATGTCAAAACCTATGGTCTTCAGTGAGTTTGAAAAAGAAGCAAATGCTATTATTGTGAATTTTGAAGTGCAGGATCAGGCTATTCTGGATATCGTGTCAGGTGCTGCTGAACCATCGGGATTATTGCCAATGCAGATGCCCGTTGATATGAAGACAGTTGAAACACAAAAAGAGGATGTACCTTTTGATATGGTTTGTCATACCGACACAGAAGGAAATATCTACGATTTTGGTTTTGGTTTAAACTGGAGCGGTGTTATAAAAGACGCAAGAGTAGAGAAATATAAGAAATAGAAAAAAATCCATTAACCACAAAGCACAAAAAGAATGAAGACACAAAGAGCACAAAGAGATTTAACTTTGTGAACTTTGTGTTTGAACTTTGTGGTTATATTTTTAGCCTGTGATGTTCTAAGCAAGTTTATGCTTTTTAATGAATTCATCAAGAACCTGAGTAAGATTAGGATCACCAATCTCCTGCAGATCATAATAAACTCTTGTATTAGGCTTTTTGATCTTGATAATCCTGTTCAGATCGATAGGAGTTGCAATTATTACACTATCGCATTCAGTATTATTGATCGTAGTCTCCAGATCTTTTAACTGCTGGTCGCCGTAACCCATTGCAGGCAGTAAGGTTCCTATATTCGGATAGAGTCTGAATGTCTCGCTTAATCTACCTACAGTATATGGACGTGGATCAACGAGCTCATCTGCTCCGAATTTACGTGCGGCAACCACCCCGGCGCCAATTTTCATTTCTCCATGTGTAAGTGTGGGACCGTCTTCTACAACAAGCACTTTTTTACCTCTTATTAGTGATGCGTCATCTACCTTTATTGGCGAAGCTCCGTCGATGACGATAGCTTTAGGATTAACTTTCGCGATACTTTCTCTAACTATCTGTATTGATTCCGGTGAGGCGCTATCCATTTTATTGATAACAACTACATCTGCGATACGAAGCGTTACTTCACCGGGATAATATTTTAATTCGTGGCCGGCACGGTGGGGATCGGCTACGGTTATCATCAGGTCGGGTTTATAAAATGGAAAATCATTATTGCCTCCATCCCATAGTACCACGTCACAACCATCAGGATCATTTTCTGCGGCACGGAGGATAGCTTCATAATCGACACCTGCATATATTACATTGCCTCTTACTACATGAGGTTCGTATTCCTCCATTTCCTCAACTGTACATTTGTGTTTTTCAAGATCTTTTATATTGGCGAAACGCTGAACTTTCTGAGAGTTCAGATCACCATATGGCATAGGATGTCGTATAGCAACAACTTTCAGCCCTTTTGCCATTAAAAGCTCGATGATTTTGCGTGAAGTCTGGCTCTTGCCGCAACCTGTACGGACAGCACCAACAGCAATAACCGGTTTTGTACTTTTTACCATAGTATCTGCAGGACCCAGTAATACAAAATTTGCACCTGCTGAATTTACAATTGCGCTTACCGACATTACTTTATTATAGGTCACATCGCTGTAGGAAAATACGCAGTCATTAACTTTATATTTTTTTATAAGATCGGCGAGTTTATCTTCTGGAAAAATAGGAATGCCATCGGGATATAATTTGCCAGCCAGCTCTTTAGGGTATTTCCTTCCATCTATATCAGGAATCTGGGCTGCTGTGAATGCAACAACATTATAGTACTCATTTTCTCTGAAGCAAGTGTTGAAATTATGGAAATCGCGACCTGCTGCACCAATTATGATGACATTTTTCTTAGTCATAAAGCCTCCCTTATTAATTAGAAATTTATTTACGGTAAATTAATTTTCATTTTAAAATGAAGTAACAAATGTATACTTTGCGTACCGAAATTCCGAGCAATTTTATTGTATTTTTATGATGTCACTATTTGTACTTTAACTTACTTATTGATAATCTATTAAACCTACCTTTAACAGGTTCTGAAAACATGTTAAAGAAAATGTTTTCAATAAGCGAAGGTATATGGCAAATTCTTTGTACTATTATAGCAGGTTATGAATGTGCTGGCTCATATATATCTATCGGGCGATTCTGATAAAATTATCATTGGCAATTACATAGGTGATTACGTTAAAGGACGCGATTACCTGAAGTATCCAGATTTAATCAGAAAGGGCATCATCTTGCACAGACATATTGATGGTTTCACCGACAGCCATCCTGTTGTTCACAGAAGCAAGATATTCTTTACCAGAAAATATCATAAATATGCCGGTGTAATAACTGATATTATTTATGACCATTTCCTGTGTACGGAGTGGGACTTCTTTTCCAGGAGGCCTCTGGAAAGCGTAACATATAACTTTTACCGCGCTCTAGTTAATAATTACGAAATAATGCCTGAAAACGTGAGGGAGATGATGCCATTCTTCATCATAAATAACTGGATTGAATCCTACCAGACCTTAAATGGTATCAAACATGTTTTAAATACACTGAGCAAACGTTCAACACTTCCAAATGAGACCCGGTTTGCCATGCGTGCCCTTAAAAAGGATTATTATTCGTTGCAGGACGATTTCATGGAGTTTTTCCCTCAGCTGATTGATTATGTGGAAAAGGATTTTGGGATCGAGATCTCACACAGATTAACAATCCCATTCTAAACCAGATACTCCGTCCGGCTGGCATCAAGCCTCAGGAAGATAAACAGCAGAATTGTAAATCCCCATAAAGAACTGCCTCCGTAGCTAAGAAACGGCAAAGGAATGCCTATTACCGGCACAAGACCTATCGCCATTCCGATGTTCAGGAATACATGGATGAAAAGAATAGAAGCAACTGAATAGCCGTATACTCTTGAAAATTCAGATCTTTGTCGTTCAGCCAGGGTAATTAATCTGAGAATAAGAAACAGGTATAATCCAATTACTATCCCTGATCCTATAAATCCCCATTCTTCACCAACTGTACAGAAAATAAAATCGGAGCTCTGTTTCGGTACAAACTTAAATTTTGTCTGGGTCCCCTGAAGAAAACCTTTTCCGGCAAACCCGCCTGAACCAATGGAGATCATCGATTGGTTTACATTATATCCTGTACCATGCAGATCCGATTTAAATCCAAGAAGAATATCGACCCGCTCTTTCTGATGAGGTTTCAGAAAATGATTGAATGCATAATCTACCGAATTGACATAAAGAACACTTCCAACGAGAAATAAATAAATAATCAAAATTGATAACGCCTTTTTACTAAGGAAGTAGGAGATGTAAAACAACCCTGAAAGAAATATAGAAATCAATAAAACGTATTCATTGCCAATTGACTTTATAACAAAATGATCGAGGAGATATATGATTCCGGAAGTAAGAATAAAAATCCCTGCGGCTGAAAATATTAATTTCCATTTATGGGTGACCAGCCAGACTAATACCAGGGCACTTATTATCAATGCTATTGTAAGTGAGGCATTGTTAGTCAGCAGGGTGAGAAAAAACAAAACAATCATAAGAAGGCCTGATATGAATATATACGGACTCATGCCTTCCCTGAACAAAACAAGAAACAAGGAAAAAAACACAATTGCGGAACCCATATCAGGCTGAAGAAGAGTAAGCAGAGCGGGGAACATAATTATGGTAACGGCAGGGAGAATTACCGAGGCCCTGATCAGATCCTGTTTCCTTGTGTTTAAGTAACTTGCCAATGCAAGTGCAGTACCAAATTTTGCCAGTTCCGAAGGCTGAAGAGTGATGCTGCCGATTACAAACCACGATTTAGCGCCATTAATTTCGGTACCTACCAAAACAACAAGCACAAGAAGCAACATGCAAAAACCATATATAAACCAGGAGAAGAAGAAATAAAATCTATTATCGATAGTCACAATAAAAATCGCAAGTATAATAGCTGCGATTATCCATAAAAACTGTTTCCCGTAACGCTGCGACATATCAAACATTCCAACATGTTCTTCGTTATATACTGCCGCATAAATATTTATCCACCCCATGAAAATAAGGAGTAAAAACAAGATTATTGCTGTCTTGTCAATCCCTGCCCAGATATTACCGCTCCGCTTCAATGTTTACACGTTTTTCAAGATTCATATCCAGAATTCTTTTCTCCAAAGCCTTATTGGAAGCCTGTCCTTTCAAATATTTTTCAATCATCAGACTTGCAATAGGTGCAGCATATGTTGCACCGAATCCGGCATTCTCAACATAAACAGCAATCGCAATTTTGGGATGATCCTTAGGTGCAAAGGCAATAAAAACCGAATGGTTTGCTCCATGCGGATTCTGTGCAGTTCCCGTTTTTCCGCAAATGATTATATCTTTTAATTTTACACCGGCAGCTGTACCGCTTAACACTGCCTGCTCCATACCCATGACGATCTGTTCAAAATTTGCGGTATCGATACTTATCTTATGTTTTGTTGTAAAACGTTCTTCAATAATTTGTCCGTCACCGATCGATTTTACAATATGTGGAGTGTAAAAATAACCCCTGTTCGCTATGGCTGCTGTCATATTTGCCATCTGTAGCGGAGTTGTTCCTACTTCACCCTGTCCTATAGCCAATGAAATAACTGTCAGCGCCTTCCATCTTCCCTTTCCATAATATTTGTCGTAATAACTGGTGGTTGGAATAAATCCTGAGAGTTCATTTGCAAAGTCAGTTCCCAGTTTACTTCCAAAACCGAATTCATTCAAATAGCTTCTCCACTTAATATATGCGTCGGCAATGGTATTATATGCAGGGTTCTCAAGAACTTTCCTGTATGTCTGGCAAAAGTATGCGTTACACGAATTTCCTATAGCTCCTACTATACTGAGAGGAGAAGGATGAGCGTGACATTCGACGAAAAGATAACCCCGGTGGCATTCAAAAAGTGTTTGAGGAGTTATTACTTTTTCCTGGAGACCTATTAATCCGATTACGGGTTTGAATGTTGATCCCGGAGGATATGAAGCCATTGTGGCTCTGTTAAAAAGAGGTTGTTCAATAGTGTCGCCAAGTAAATTCGCAAAGTTTTCCGATCTTACTCTGCCGACAAGCAAGGCAGGATCAAAATCAGGTGCAGAAATCAGCGAGAGCACTTCTCCGGTTTCAGGTTCTATTGCAACAACACTTCCCCTCTTATTTTTCATCAGATTCTCGCCATATTCCTGCAGGTCAAGATCTATTCCGGTGATGATATCCGATCCCTGAATAGCAAGAGTATCGAGTTTCCCCTGCGCGTATGATCCTTTAATACGGCTGAAAACATCAACCAGAAAGATTTTTACCCCCCGCTTTCCTCTGAGATATTTTTCATACGACTCCTCAATACCGCTCTTACCGATATAGTCTCCGGGCTTGTAATAAGGATTTTTTCTTATCAGTCCGTCATCTACTTCGCTTACGTACCCCAGAACATGAGGAGCAATAGGTTTGGAATATTTTCTTAATGTACGTGGCTGTACATAAAAACCCGGATACATAAACATTTTTTCCTGCAACCTCGCATATGTTTCATTCGACACCTGCTTCAAAAAAACTGAAGGAGCACGTCTTGAATAATTTATTGCCAATCTCATCTGTTTCCGGAACAGATCGTTTGAAATGCCAAGTAGATCACAAAACCCTGTTGTGTCGATATTTATTACCTGTGCTGGAATTACCATCAGATCATAAGCGGCCTGGTTATAAACTATAAGTTTGCCATTTCTGTCACGAATAAGTCCGCGTGCAGGATATTGAGTAATATATCTCAGAACATTATTATCTGCAGAGAGTCTGTATGAGGTCTTTACAACCTGGATAATGAACAACCGTACCAGTAGCCCTATGGCAGCAAGGACTATGATTGCCATTATAACATATTTTCTGTTAATAAATGAATCCTTCATAATGTGAAATCAATTACTTTCTTTTCCTGTAATATTCGATCAGGAGAATAAAAGTTGTAGAAAAAATTGTACTCAGTATTACTCTCAAAAGTGTGCGAAAGAAATCTGCAATACGGAAAATCTCAAGATAAAAGAGAGTGGTATGATGTATGAGTACTATGAGCAGAGTATAAGATGCAAACCATCTGAGACCATAATTAAATATCGATGGATCATTGCCTGATTCATATCCATCTCTGGGTGAAACAATGCGGAGCACGTAAGGACGAACAAAACCTATGAGTACTGTAGCAGAGGTATGGACACCGGGGGAACCTGAAAAAAAATCGATCAGTAAACCCATTAAAAATGATAACAGCAGAAGCAGCCATGAAGGTATCTCCAGTGGCAGCAGGAGTATAAATAAAATATATACATAAGGATTTACGTACCCGCTGAACTGGATATTATTAAAAAGCAGAACCTGAAGCAGTATTAGCAAGATAAAAATCAGACCAAACCTTAAGATAGTATTAATCATTGATATATCTTTTCAAGATCAAGTTGTTCCTTTTTCTTAAGATTGCCGATAACGTCTACAAAATGCAATTTTTTGAAGTCAGTCATCAGCAATACTCTTATTTTATAGAAGTCGCCTCCCTTTTTCTCGTAGTCACTTACCGTACCTATCAATGAACCCTCAGGAAATATAGCAGAAAATACTGTGGCTTCAATAGTATCCCCTACATTCACATTCACATGCTGTGGGATCTCATTTAATATGGCATACTGATAATTTTTGCCATCCCAGCCCAAAGAACCATAATAACCATTCGACTTTATCCTTGCACTTAATTTAAAGTCGGTGTTAAGGAGTGACATTGCAACCGAAAAGTTTTTAGAACATCCAACAACAACGCCGGCCACACCGCTTGGAGAAATAACAGCCATATTTACT
>JBBRSO010000127.1:0-8884 GCA_038245405.1 Bacteroidales bacterium | reverse complement strand
GTGAATAAAAGGCGCAACGGCAACTTTAGTCACTCTAGTCACTTTAGTCATTCTAGTCACTTTCATGAGTTTTCTAAACCCTTAAAATAACTGCTGAGCGCCTTTATATAATTTTGGAAAGCCTCTTTCCCTTTTTGTGTAATCGAGCATGATGTAAGAGGATAATTGTTTCTGAAGCTTTTTATCACCTCAATATATCCCTTTTCCTTCAGTTTTGTCAATTGTATGCTTAGGTTCCCGTTTGTTGCGCCAGTCTTCTCAAGAAGCCAGGTGAATTCGGCCGACTCGACGTCTATCAAAAGCGATACTATTGCCAGACGTAACTGGGAATGCAATAATGGATCAAGCTCTTTAAACTGCGTCATGAATTACTTTATTTCTTACCCTGCTTTATGTTTACTTTCGTTTTGTTGATCATTTCAGTTATGATTTTCAGGCTTTCTTCTCCTGTCATCATTTTTTCCTCGTTTTCCATAATAATGTTTAATTTTATTGTTGCGAAATTATTGATATAAATATGTTACAAATGTAAACTAGTTTATAATATAAACCAAATAATATAATAAATATTTTAACAATGGAATCATTTTTACCAACTTTAGTCACTCTAGTCACTTTAGTCACTCTAGTCACTCCAAACTATTAAACATGGGTCTTATCCAAATCGAAAACATGGAATTTTATGCCTTCCATGGGCATTTTAAGGAAGAACGCATAGTGGGGAATAAGTTCCTGGTTGATCTCACAATAGAGACCGATATGAAATTGCCGGCAGAAAGTGATAACCTCAAAGACGCAGTGAATTACCAGAGAGTGTACGAAATTGTAAAAGCACAGATGGAGCTAAAATCTCACCTTCTCGAACATATTGCTTCACGAATTATCGATTCGATTTATTCTGAGCTCAAAGGAATTGAAAAGATCACCATTAAGGTCTCGAAGATGAACCCGCCAATGGGTGGTAAGATAGGCTCGGTGAGTATTATTATGAGCAAATGACGGATAAAAATTAAATTGTAGCTTCAACACTTCTTTGCTAATTGGTGTTCTACCGGTATATTTTATGATATTACCGATAAACCCATTGATTTACCAGCAATATTGAATTGCTTTGCAAAAGATTTTCAACAAAATGGATAAAGTTGCATCACCTCCAAACATTTCAAACACTGGTCCAGGCATGTTTAGCTTACTGAAACCGTACTCCGGAATGATTACCTTATTGGTCATCATGGCGCTGCTGGGAAGCGGTATCAACATTCTCATTCCCAAGATTATCGCACATGGTATCGATTCATATTCAGCAAATAAATTCAATGTTACCTCTGTTATTGTCCAGTTTTTATCAGCTGGAATAGCAATTTTTGTTTTTACCTTTTTTCAGAATATTCTTCAGACATACGCATCTGAAAAAGTGGCAAAAGATTTACGTACAAAGCTATCAGGAAAGATCTCAGATCAGAGTTATTCTTATGTACTCAAATCCAACCCGTCGAAATTGCTGACAAATCTTACATCCGATGTCGATTCTGTGAAGATGTTTGTCTCACAAGCTTTTGTTACAATAATTTCTTCTGTTTTTGTTATTATCGGGACATCAGTACTTCTTATCTCAATAAACTGGAAACTTGCACTTACAGTCATTTCAATAGTACCGGTTATCGGTGGAGCATTTTTTATCGTTCTGCGGAAGGTGAGAGTTTTATTTAAGAAAGGACGTGAGGTAATTGATGCTCTTAACAAGACCATAAATGAGAGTATAATGGGTTCAGCTCTCATAAGGGTTTTGAATTCACAACAACCAGAAAGCCTTAAGTTCCTTGAGTCTAATTTGGTATCGCGCCACCTGGGTATGTCTATTCTCCGGCTTTTCTCAACTCTGATCCCCGTCATAATGTTTGTATCGAACATGGCGGTAGTAACAGTACTGGCACTTGGAGGCCATTTTGTTGTTATGGGAACAATGTCGCTGGGAAATTTTGCTGCATTTAACAGTTATATCCTTCTTCTGATCTTTCCTATTCTCATGATTGGCTTTATGAGCAATGTCATAGCCATGGCCTCCGCTTCTTATCAGAGAATAAATGTTGTTCTTGACGTTCCGGTTCATGAAGATCCGGGAACAATAAAAAATGAGATCAGGGGTGATATCCGGGTAAAAAATGTTTCACTTTTCTACGGTGAAAAACCGATCTTAAAAGATGTTTCATTTTCGGTTAAGGCAGGAAGCAAGACTGCAATAATAGGTCCGACTGCCGCCGGAAAGAGTCAGTTACTGTACTTACTTACAAATCTGATTTCTCCCGATTCAGGCATAATAGAATTTGATGGTATCCCTACTGACAAATACACAAAGGAACTGTTCCATAGCCAGATCGGCTTTGTGTTTCAGGATAGTGTAATATTTAATATGAGTTTGCGCGAAAACATAGCTTTTAATGATAATGTAACGAATGAATCTCTCGAAAAAGCCATTGCAACGGCAGAACTGCACGATTTCATAGAATCGCTTCCTCAGAAAATGGACACTATTGTTTCTGAAAGAGGAGCAAGTCTTTCGGGCGGACAGAAGCAGCGTATAATGCTTGCCCGGGCGCTGGCGATTAATCCGAAAATCCTCCTGCTCGACGATTTCACTTCGCGTGTCGACAGGAATACCGAGAACAGGATACTCTGTAATTTGCAAAATAATTATCCCAACCTCACTCTTATTACTGTAACGCAGAAAATTGGTCCGGTACGTCATTTTGAACAGATAATTCTCTTGATGGAAGGAGAGGTAATAGCAGCAGGAACACACAAAGAATTATTGGAACGTTCACCTGAATATGTCCAGATCTACAGCTCTCAACGAAGTACACAACATTATGAATTATGATTTAAATCAGCCTTCGGAAAAAGCTGAGCAAAAAATCTCAAATCTTGCATCACTCCGTAAGCTTATTACATTGATAGGTGAAGAGCGCCGGAATTTGATCATTGCGTTTGCAGCAATATTCCTGAATGCCGGATTAAGTCTAATCGGACCTTATCTGATAGGTTATACGATCGACAACTATATTCAGACCAAACAGTTTCATGGAGTACTTGTTTTTTCAGGCATTCTGATTGGCGTATATGCTGTAGCCTTCATTGTAAACTACGCCCAGATGCGAATGATGGGTGGTATTGGTCAGCGCATGCTCTACAGCCTGAGGAACGCTGTATTTAATAAGCTTCAGGAATTGCCTGTGGATTTTTTTAATCAGAATAAAGCAGGAGATCTGATATCCAGAATAAATAATGATACCGATAAGGTAAACCAGTTTTTTTCACAGTCGCTGATGCAATTCATAGGTAGTCTAATTACTATGACAGGCGCCGGGATCATCCTGTTAATCATTAATCTGCCTCTTGGGCTTGCAGCTCTCTCTCCAGCATTAATAGTGTGGGTATTTACAAAATCCACATCTTCCTGGCTGAAGCGCAGGAATGCTGAAAGTGCAAAGAGTGCCGGTAACTTGAGCGCCGAAATACAGGAGAGCCTGGCAAATTTCAAAGTAATTATTGCTTTTAACCGCCGTGACTATTTCAGAAGGCGTTTTGAAGAGGCTAATAATGAGAATTATACGAAATCGATAAAGGCAGGTATTGCGAATAATGTCTTTATGCCTGTATATAGTCTGGCAGCAAATATCGGCCAGCTCATTGTGCTTGCTCTCGGAATATACTTAATTATAAAAGGAAGCTTTACATTGGGATTATTGATCAGCTTCATAGCTTATGTGTCCAATTTCTATAATCCATTACGTCAGATGGCGTCGCTCTGGGCTGGCTTTCAGGTGGCTATGGCCGGATGGGACAGGATCTCAATACTTTTATCACTAGAGACTAATCTTCATATTATAGATGATGTCAATGGTGAAACGGCTTCGTCATACCTGCACTTTGGGAATGTGTCGTTCAGTTACCCTAATGGGAAAGAAGTATTGCACAAGGTAAGTTTCGACCTGGAGCGTGGTAAGACATATGCATTCGTGGGACCAACCGGGGGAGGAAAAACAACAACTGCTTCGTTGATCGCCCGGCTCTATGACGCTACGAAAGGGACAATACTGCTCGATGGCAAAGACATACGTTCCTATTCTCCGGAAGAGAGAACCAATAAGGTCGGGTTCATTCTCCAGGAACCATTTTTATTTTCCGGGTCAGTGCGCGACAATATTTTATATGGAAATCCAGGTTATAAGAATCATACAAATGTTCAGTTGTCGGAAGCAATTTCAGAAGCTGGTCTTCAGAGCCTGCTCGAAAGGTTTGACCAGGGACTTGACACAATGGTTCAGACCACCGGGGATGGAATTAGTCTTGGACAGAAACAATTAATAGCATTTATGCGTGCCGTTTTACGTAAGCCCGAATTACTTATTCTTGATGAAGCTACGGCGAACATTGATACAGTTACAGAACAGCTTCTCGACAGCATATTAAAGAAACTGCCTGAAACTACTACAAGGGTGATTATAGCCCACAGGTTAAACACAATTGAGAACGCTGATGAAATATTCTTCGTAAATACCGGCAGAGTTATTCTTGCCGGTTCGTTCAGTGATGCAATAAACCTGCTGCTTCACGACAAGAATGAAAACTAATCTTATATAAAGCCGGCTATGACCTGGATCCGTGATGTCAACCCGTTTAATAACATTACAATTTCAGCTCTTCTGGCGATTTTCCCGATAATATTTATTTTCTGGGCATTGGTAATCAAGAAGATGAAAGGCTACATGGCAAGTCTTTTAACAATGATCATTGCCCTTGGAGTAGCTATACTGGTTTACAGAATGCCGGTGAACCTGGCTTTGCTTTCTGGTCTGCAGGGTGCCTTGTATGGTTTTTTCCCTATTTGCTGGATCATAATCGCAGCTGTCTTTTTATATAATACAAGCGTTGCGAGCGGACAATTTGAGATCATAAAAAGTTTTATGGGGTCGATTACGAATGACAGGCGTTTACAGGCATTATTAATTGCCTTTTCATTTGGTTCCTTTCTTGAAGGTGCATCGGGATTGGGAACACCGATAGCCATTACCTCGGCAATGCTTGTAGGAATGGGGTTTAATCCCATTTATGCTTCAGGTGTTTGTCTGATAGCCAATACAGCTCCGGTAGCCTTCGGATCTGTAGGAACACCCATAATAATAGCGTCGCAGGTGTCGGGCATGCCGGAGCTGGCTATCTCGCAATTAGTTGGAAGAACATTACCCATAATGGCATTGTTTGTTCCATTCTATCTGATCTTTATTATGGCGGGGTTTAAAAAATCTCTTGAAGTATTGCCAGCGATCCTGTTATCGGGGTTCGTGTTTGCTGTAGTTCAGTTTATAGTTGCAAATTTCCTGGGACCAATGCTTCCGAGCTTACTGGCTGGATTGGCCTCTATAGTTTGTCTGATGGTTTTATTCAAATACTGGAAACCAAAAACCATATGGCGATTCAGTGATGAAAAAGATGTAATAGTTATAGATCCTCCAATATATACCACAGGCCAGATAATAAGGGCATGGTCGCCATTTATTATTATGACCGTAACGATAATTGCCTGGGGATTGCAGCCGGTGAAGGAAGCCTTGAACTCAGCCGGGGATATAAAATTCTATATTCCATTATTAAACCATTCAATTATCGATACTGACGGCACACCGCTTGTAATCAAACCGTTTGACTTTAGTTATCTTTCAAATTCCGGAACAGGAGTACTGTTGTCAGCTATAATATCCCTGCCAATCATTGGTCTTGGTTTCAAAGAAGGTGCCAGGATTTTTGTTGCCACTGTAAAGCAGCTGAAATTCCCGATTGTTACTATCACCTCAATAGTTGGATTTGCTTTTATTGCAAACAACTCCGGTATTTCGATGACAATAGCTATTGCCCTGGCCGGAACGGGCGTATTATTTCCATTCTTTTCTCCAATCCTTGGATGGCTTGGTGTATTCATGACCGGTTCCGACACATCTTCAAATGCATTGTTCTGCCGGCTTCAGAGGAGCACTGCAAGCACTCTTGGTATTGATCCGCTTATTACAGTTAGCGCTAACACTACAGGTGGTGTTATGGGGAAAATGATATCTCCTCAGTCGATTGCTGTAGGTACTGCAGCTATAGGACTTGTTGGAAAAGAATCGGATCTCTTCAGATTTACCATCAAACACAGTTTTATCCTGTTGTTTCTTGTTTGCATTATAACAACGTTGCAGGCTTATGTATTTAAATGGATTGTGCCAAAGTATGAAATTATCGATGAACTGGCACCCGTGGTAAAACAGGATATCAGTTCGGGGGTAACCTATCTTATTTATCTGGCGGCAGCAATAGCACTGATAATATTGTCGATTATCCTTCTCAACAGGAAAAAGGTCTAGACGTCTTTTGGGGCAAAAAAATCCCCGGCAGTTTGGACCGGGGAAATGTTTTTGAATTATTACTAAGCCTTATTGGCGCTGCCAAGAACATTCACTACTTTATGTTTGTAAAGCTCTTTCAGTTTGTCACGTGCAGGTCCGAGGTAGTTACGCGGGTCAAATTCACCTGGTTTTTCAACAAACACCTTACGAATTGCGGCAGTCATTGCCAGACGGCCGTCGCTGTCGATGTTAATCTTGCATACTGCAGATTTTGCGGCTCTTCTTAGCTGGTCTTCTGATATACCGACAGTATTCTCCATTTTACCGCCATATTTGTTGATCTCAGCAACAATGTCCTGTGGAACTGATGATGAGCCATGAAGAACTATAGGGAATCCGGGGATGCGTCTTTCACATTCTTCAAGAATATCAAAACGTAAAGGGGGAGGTAATTCACCTGGTTTAACCTTAAATTTGAATGCTCCATGAGATGTACCTATAGAGATTGCTAAAGAGTCTACTCCTGTTTTTTTCACAAAATCTTCAACCTCCTGTGGACGTGTATATGAAGTATGATCTGATGATACTTCATCCTCGATACCTGCAAGCACACCAAGTTCACCTTCAACAGTTACATCGTGCTGATGTGCATAATCGACAACCATCTTTGTTAATTTCACGTTCTCATCGTATGGCAGATGGGATCCGTCTATCATAACTGAAGAGAAACCGCTCTCGATACATGATTTGCATGTCTCAAATGAATCACCATGATCGAGGTGCAGAACGATAGGAATTGCATACCCAAGTTCTTTTGCATATTCAACAGCTCCTTTTGCAAGATATTGAAGCAGAGTCTGATTTGCATATTTACGGGCACCTTTGGAAACCTGGAGGATGACCGGAGATTTTGTCTCAACACATGCGCTTATAATAGCCTGCATCTGCTCGAGATTATTGAAATTGAAAGCAGGAATCGCGTATCCGCCTTTAACGGCTTTCTTGAACAACTCCTTTGAATTCACTAAACCTAATTCTTTAAAATGTACCATAATTTATTGTTATTTAATTCAGGGATGAAAAGTAGTTTTTTTACTAATAGTGTACAAGATATTTTGTAAATATTTGAGTTACCTGGCACACTTTGCACTTCTTAACCTGAATACTAAAAAAATCCCTCTGTAAACATGGTACGAGGGATTTTTCAGATTTGAAAACCAGATCCTATTTCTTATCTGCTGCTGCCACAGGATGATTATCGTCAAAATATTTTTTTTGTTCATCGGTAAGCTGACTCTTAACCTTATTCCTGTATGACTCCCGCATCTCATTCATTTTCGTTTTTGTTTCTTCACGGAATTTTTTCATCTCATCCATCTGTTTCTGTCGAAGATCTGCAATGTCTTTCTTTTGTTTATCGGTAAGATTTGGGATTGACTGAAGTGATCCGGGATTATTAACATATCCGCGTCGGTTGCCCGACATAGGACCAAACCTCCTATCGTTGTGCATTCTTCCCATCTGTCGCATATGATTTCTCATCATATCACACTTCATTGAATCGGGAGCCATCTTCATTTTCATCATATGGTCACCTGATCTGCTAACTGAGTCAGCCTTCATGCCTCTCATCCCCCGGTCGCCACGCTGTGCTGACATTATTGAAGTCGCAGAGATAGTGAGGACAATTATCAGAATCATTATTTTACTTACACTTTTCATTTTTCTTAATGTTTAATTTGAAGCAATCAAAAAGGAATGTATAAACATTAGACAATAGTAAGGGGTAAAAAATTCCCCGGCGTGACGAGAATTTTTGCCGGGAGGCGTAGGGAGGTGTCGCGACCCGTCCCTACATTGCCCGGCGATTATGACCGCAGGGTCAGGTCGCGACCTGACCCCACAAGGTCGCGACCTGACCGCACAAGGTTGCGACCCGTCCGCACAGGAAATTAAAATAAAATCGTTATCCGAATTAATTGGTGCGTATAAAATAACCGTATCGAAACAGATTCATTTACTGGGATTACCCGATTTTATTTGGCAGCGTTCATTTCATGAACACATTAGTAGAAATGAACAGTCATATGAAAACATTACAGATTATATAAAAACAAATCCGGTTACCTGGGAACAAGATGATCTAGATTATCTGTAGGATGTGTGCGATGACGAAAGGATGGGGGGCGTAGGGACGGGTCGCGACCCGTCCCTACAATGCCCGGCGATTATGACCGTAGGGTCAGGTCGCGACCTGATCCTACAAGGTCGCGACCCGTCCGCACAAGGTTGCGACCCGTCCGCACAGGAAATCAAAATAAAATCGTTATCTGAATTAATTGGTGCGTATAAAACAACCGTATCGAAACAAATTCATTTAATGGGATTACCCGATTTTATTTGGCAGCGTTCATTTCATGAACACATTAGTAGAAATGAACAGTCATATGAAAACATTACAGATTATATAAAAACAAATCCGGTTACCTGGGAACAAGATG
>JBBRSO010000126.1:0-8935 GCA_038245405.1 Bacteroidales bacterium | reverse complement strand
TACGGTTTTAGAAAAGCTTATGAGCGATCCTGAAAAATCGCAGAGAGTTATGCAGAAAATACTAGACATGAAAAAACTTGATATCAACCAACTTGAAACTGCCTGATTTGAATGGAACACAGTCACACTAATGAGAGTTCAATTAACCTAAGCAATGCCTTTAAAATCGGCATTACCATAAATATTGTTTTCATTATTGCCGAAGGCATTACAGGTTATCTTGCAAATTCCATGGCTCTGATTGCCGACGCCGGGCATAACCTGAGCGATGTTCTGACACTCGTATTTTCATGGATTGCCATTACCCTATCCCAAAGACAACCTACCCTGAAATTTACCTACGGTTTTCGCAGATCTACAATTCTAGCCGCTTTACTCAATACAATTTTATTAATTGTTGCTGTCGGTTTTATACTTTTTGAAACGATAGACCGGATAAATCAACCACTAGCAATAAAAGCAGGAAGTGTGATAATTGTCGCTTCAATCGGAATAATAATAAACGGTTTTACCGCATGGCTTTTCATGAAAGATAAAAATCACGATCTAAATATCCGCAGCGCCTTTCTTCATTTTGCGGCCGATGCACTCGTCTCCCTGGGAGTTGTAATTGCCGGCATCATCATGAAATTAACAGGAGTACAGTGGGTCGATTCAGCTGTATCATTTATAATTATTGCTGTTATTCTTTACGGGTCGTACCGACTTCTGATCGATTCGGTCAATCTTGCTCTCGATGCAGTACCTGAAAACATTGAGATCGAACTTGTACTGGAATATCTTAAAAACCTGCCTGAAGTTGCCGGAGTTCACGATCTGCATATATGGTCACTTGGCACTACAAATACTGCGCTAACAGTACATCTTACAACGTGTGTTCCAACAAATGTGAATTTCATCAGCTCCATCCAGCAACATCTTCATGAAAAGTTTGAGATTGAACATTCAACCATTCAGATTGAACATGGCGATATGGAAGATTGTGGTAATAAATTTTAAACGTTTTGTACATTTACACAATATTGAAGGTGTCTATAATATTCTAATGGATCTGTTATAATGAAAAAGAAAATCCTTTATCTGTTCTTGTTGCTGTCACTTGGATGCTCCAATAACAAAGTTGCCAGGTGGGATTTCACGACCTTTTATAAACCTGCAGAAAATCCTGTCCTTAAGGGTGATTCATCATTCACATTCATCGATCCAATAAAAAAGGATACAGTTAAATGGCAAAAGGCTGACGTATTCAATCCCGCCGCCATAGTAAGGGGAAATAAGGTTTATATGCTTTACCGGAGCGAGGACAACCCGTCTGCCATCCTGGGTGGCCGGACCTCAAGACTCGGATTGGCATACAGTGAAGATGGTCTTCATTTCACAAAGTATCCTGTGCCGGTATTATTTCCCGACAGCAGCGAATTCATGAAGTATGATTATCCCGGTGGTTGCGAGGATCCGAGAATCGTACAATTGGAAGACAGTCTTTACGTCCTTACTTATACATCATGGAATTATAAAATTGCACGATTAAGCATTGCTGTTTCAAAAGATCTTATTCATTGGGAAAAGAAAGGTCCGGCATTCGTTAAAGCTGAAAATGGAAAATTTCTCGATATATGGTCAAAGTCCGGTTCAATAGTAACTAAAATGATTGATGGCCATCCCTTTGCGGTTAAGCTTAAAGGAAGATATGCAATGTACTGGGGAGAGAATTTTGTAAATCTGGCATGGTCTGATAATCTCACCGACTGGTATCCCACAGTCGATGAAAAAGGAGAACTTAAACCTGTTATAAGCCCAAGGAAAAATAAATTTGACAGCCGGCTCACTGAATGTGGGCCTCCTGCATTAATCACCGATGAAGGAATTGTACTGTTTTATAATGGTAAAAATTCAGAAGGTGATGATGCAGACAAGAATGTGCCAAAAGGAACTTACTCAGTAGGAAAAGTTGTCTTTGATCCAAACGATCCGGAGAGGGTCATATCCCGTTCAGACACCTGTCTGTTAAGACCAACATTGCCGCATGAGATCTCAGGCCAGTATAAGGCAGGCACAACATTTTCAGAGGCACTTGTCTTTTTTCATGATAAATGGTTTCTCTATTACGGAACCGCTGATTCATATGTAGGCGTAGCCATATCAAGGTAGCATGTAATACTGAAGTCGAATGTCTTCGGTCTTCCGACGTCCGGTTTCCGTCTTTCAATTTACAACTTCCCTCAACAAAACTTTTACAGTTTTGTTATATTACTGAAAGTGAATAAATATCATTAAAAAAGGAGAGCTGAACGCCAGTAAATTCACTTTAAAAAATAATTAGCAAGATGGAACTGAAGAAACATCCGACAAGAGGAAACGGGAAAATATGTTACATTGAAATCCCCGCCAATGACATAATGATTTCCGCATCATTTTATAAAAAGGTTTTTGGTTGGCAGATACGGGAAAAAAGTAATGGGCAGATCGCTTTTGATGATGGTGTGAATGAAGTAAGCGGCACCTGGATTGCAGGCAGGATGCCTTCAACAGAAACAGGACTTTTAATATATATAATGGTCGATAATGTGTCTTCAATGTTAAAGTCCATCGTGGCACACGGCGGAAAGGTAGTCCAGCCAATAGGTTTGGATGACTCTGAAATAACTGCAAGATTCAGCGATCCATATGGAAATATCATAGGGCTATACCAGGAACCATCTATAGATTAGTGACCGGAGCATACACCGGAAAACGGTCGCAAATTTCATTCCTCGCCATCCCAACTAAAAAAAGCTTTCGCGAAGACACAAAGGTAAATGGAGGCAAAATCATCTCTTGTCATCAATATATTACATTTCTTTTACCTTTGTGTGTATGACAGCAATTAAACGTCTGGCAGGTCAGACCGCCATTTACGGAATTCCCAGTGTTCTTGGCCGTGTTCTTACCTACCTCCTGGTGCCTTTGTACACATACGTGTTTCATGCCGCTGATTATGGAACAGTAAATGTCTTTTATGCTTTAACTGCATTTCTGATGGTTATACTTACCTATGGTATGGAAACGACCTTTTTCCGTTTTAACGAACTGGAGAACGAGAAAGGGAAAGTGCTCAGTACAGCCATGATATCGATTATTATTTCTTCAGCAATATTTTTAATTCTCGTTCTGCTGTTTTCCAGGAATATTGCAATATGGATGCTTTATCCGAAACACCCTGAATATATCAGATGGTTTGCCTGGATACTGGCACTTGATGCGCTCTCATCAATCCCTTTTGCCCATCTGCGTGCTATAAACAGGCCCATCCGTTTTGCATGGGTTAAAATGGTAAATATTTCGATAAATATTTGCCTCAATCTGTTTTTCCTGTTACTATGTCCATATATCTTAAGTCATTATCCCGAGGGTCTGATAAGTCAGTTTCTCACGAAAATCTATCGCCCGAACTGGGGAATTGAATATATTTTTATTTCAAATCTCTTTGCAAGCGCTGTAACGCTTTTCATGCTTCTTCCTGAAATCTCACATATTCACTGGAAGTTAAGTCCCGAACTTTGGAAAAAAATGCTTATTTATGCCTTCCCATTAATGTTTGCAGGCATGGCCGGGATTGTTAATGAGACATTTGACAGGCTTCTTCTTCGTTATCTTCTTCCGAAAGATATTGCCACATCGCAGGTTGGCATATATTCAGCCTGTTACAAGATTTCAATATTAATGACCATTTTCATACAGGCGTACAAATATGCAGCTGAGCCATTCTTTTTTGCGCAGGCTAAAGAAAAGGATGCAAAAGAGGTTTACGCCAGAATTATGGACTATTTCATCATTATTGTTTCACTGATCTTCCTGGTAACAATGGTATATCTCGATGATTTTGTTCTTCCGTTATTGATCAGAAATAAAGAATATCTGGAAGGAAGAGGAGTCATCCCGGTATTAATGATGGCAAATTTATTTCTTGGTGTTTACTGGAACGTGGCTATCTGGTATAAACTGACAGGTAAAACTTCGTGGGGTGCATGGCTTTCCCTTTTGGGCGCAATAATCACACTGATTCTTAATTTATGGTGGATACCATTGAGCTCAGAACACCTGATATACGGGTATTATGGTTCCGCGTGGGCAACTTTTATCTGTTATGGCTCTATGATGATACTCTCCTATCTTATTGGCCAGAAATATTTCCCCATAAATTATAATGTGCGTAAATTCATCGGATATCTGGGTCTATCTGTAGTTCTTTATGTTATAAGTACAATCATCAAGCCTGATATTGCTTTGGTGAGCATTGCATTTCATACTTTTTTGATCCTGATCTTCCTCGCTGTGGTGTTTATGATTGAAAAGCCTAACCTTTCGCTGAGGTAACCTGGGAATTTAAGGTCTCTAAAGGCTCCGGGTCCTTATTCTCTGTGATCCTCTGTGCTTCTCTGCAGAACTCTGTGTAAGTTTTTAAAAATTATTCCTTAATTTTATACACAAAATATGGCACTCACCAACAAAATACATAAGGAACAGCATCTTGCCAGTTCGGAGTTCATTACCGACATCGTCATTGGAATGTCCGACGGTCTGACCGTTCCGTTTGCGCTTGCAGCAGGACTCAGTGGTGCGGTTCAGCATAATTCGATTGTAATAACGGCAGGAATAGCTGAGATTGTAGCCGGCAGTATCGCAATGGGCCTGGGCGGATACCTTGCAGGTAAAACTGAACAGGAACACTACCAGGCTGAGCTCAAAAGAGAATACGATGAGATTGAGGAGGTTCCTGAGCAGGAAAAGAAAGAAGTCAGGATGGTATTTGCGCAGTACGGATTAAATGAACAGACTCAAATCACTATAGCCGATGAGCTGGCAAAAGATAAAAAGCAGTGGGTCGATTTTATGATGAAATACGAACTGGGCCTCGAGAAGCCTAATGCTAACAGAGCAAGAAACAGTGCAGCAACAATTGGTTTGTCGTATATTGTCGGAGGGTTAATTCCGCTCTCGGGATATTTCTTTACAAAAACACCCTATCAGGGTTTGATAATCTCATCAATACTAACTGTTATATGTTTATTCCTGTTCGGCTATTTTAAAAGCAAAGTCACCGGACAACCTCTCCTGAAGGGGGCTTTGAAAGTTACCCTGATTGGCATTGCAGCTGCGGCTGCTGCATTTATAGTTGCAAAATCCTTCAGTAATATGTTTAGTTAATCCCTGGGAAAATGAAATTTACATTTGAGCATCGCCAACAGAAAGTGGTACCTTTCCGTCAATTCCTGAAACGTTTATTACGTTATGCCTTATTTGCCGCTGTACTTATAGCATTTTCAGTAATGATCGGCACTGCAGGCTATCATTACATCGGTAAGCTAATGTGGCTCGATAGTTTTCATATGTCGTGCATGATCTTAACGGGAATGGGACCTGTTGCGGAAATGAAATCCGATGCAGCAAAGATATTTTCTTCATTCTTTGCCTTATACAGCGGTGTAGCATTTCTCAGTATTACAGCTGTTTTCTTTGCCCCTATAATACACAGACTATTGCATATACTGCAAGTAGAGCCGGATGAGAAACCTTAAACTCTCAAGCCATGAAGATTTGGAATTCAAACATTCGAAGCATTATGAAAACAATCAGTTCTTTTACTCTTTTCCTTGGATTAATATCGCTTGCAACGGCGACGGCCCAGGAAAATACAGTTAAATATGATCTCTCTTCTCTGTCTAAAAATAATCAACTTGAAGTCTTTAACAGAAAAGTCAGTGTGTTTTCTGAAAATAACAAAAATGGAATCAGATTTTCAAAAAACTCAGATGATGGGATTGCATGGCTGAAGCATTTGATTTTTTCAAACGGGAGTATCGAAGTTGATATCAGGGGAAGCAACGAGCCTCAGCAAAGTTTTGTGGGTATCGCATTCCATGGTATGGATGAAAAAACATTCGACCTCATTTATTTCATACCATTCAATTTCCGGGCCGAGGATCCTGTTCTCAAAATGAACGCTGTCCAATATGTTTCAATGCCCGATTATCCATGGGAAGCCCTGAGTGAAAAATTTAACGGGAAATACGAAAAGGCAGTGACTCCCAGTCCAGATCCCAATGACTGGTTCCATGTAAAAATAACAATAAAGTTTCCCCAGATAACTGTCTTTGTTAATGGAAATCAGGAAGCCAGCCTGACAGTAGAAAAACTAGACAACAGGGCATCGGGAAAGATTGGATTATGGGTTGGAAATAACTCAGCAGGTGATTTTGCAAATTTACAGATAGAATAAACAGGGCACAGGGGAGTGACTAGAGTGACTAGAGTGACTAGAGTGACTAGAGTGACTAAAGTGACTAAAGTGACTAAAGTGACTAAAGTGAAAGAAACTATAAACGATAAAACAATGATTAAAAACAGAATTATTACTTCGTTGATGTTATCTCTGTTGATAACATTCACCACCATCATGGTTGCTCAGGATAAACCGGGTTCTGGTAATGTTAAGGGAAAGCCTTTAGTACTTTCAGCATTTAAACATTCCGATATAGGAAAACCTGATCTCCCTGGAATTGTGAAAATTCAAAAGAACGGAATCGATATGACTGCAGGCGGAGCTGACATATGGGGGACAAAAGATGAGTTCAACTATGTTTACATGCAGCATACGGGCGATTTTGATCTTGTTTCACGCATCGAAAGCCTTAACGGCGCCAATCTATACAACAGTACCGACGGTTCAACGTGGAAACCTTATACAACCTTTACTCTGGATCTTCCTGCAAAAGTATACCTGGGCTTTGCTGTAACGTCTCATAATACAGGACACAATGCTTCGGCAAAATTCAGAGATATCTTAGAACTGAAAAATTAAGTATTATGATTATAGACCATGTTGCCATCTGGACTGACCAGCTTGAAATACTAAAGGATTATTATATGAAGTACTTTAACGGGACTTCAAATAAGAAGTATATAAATCCTGAAAGTAAATTTGAAAGCTATTTTATTTCCTTTGAATCAGGTTCGCGTCTGGAATTAATGAAGAAGCCCGGAATTCCTTCAAATCTGAACGACACAATTGACAAACAACACAAAGGGTTGATACATCTGTCGTTTGCTGTGAAGAATATGAATCTTGTAAATGAAAAATGCAAAGTTCTTTCCGACAATGGTTTTAAAATACTGAGAGGTCCGAGAAAAACCGGTGATGGCTACTGGGAATTTGAAACACTCGATCCGGATAATAACAGGCTGGAGGTATGTGCGAGGTTTGTTTAGGAGTGAGGTTGAGGTTGAGGTTGAGGTTGAGGTTGAGGTTGAGGATCATGAAGATTAGATTGAATGAAAATAATAGCAGCCATAATACTGGAGAATGATAAAAAGGAAATTTTACTTTATCTGCGCGACAACAAACCAGGTATTCCATTTCCTGATCACTGGGATCTGATAGGAGGCCATGTTGAAGATGGCGAATCACCTGAGGAGGCTCTTATTCGTGAGTTTAAAGAAGAGCTGGATCTCGATCTGAAAGATTACATTTTTTATAAAAGATATGAGTGCTTTACCGGCGATGTATACGAAAATATTAAATACATATATACTGCTAAGATAAATCTGCCAATTGAAGAAATAACCCTTCTCGAAGGAGTTCGTCCTCAATATTTTAAGAGAACCGAAATCCCTTCCGTGAAATTTGCAAATATTCTCAAATCAATAGTGATGGATTATATTGAAGATCATCCTTAAGGCCATTAAATGAAAAGTGAGCTATTTATATTTTTCGTCCCTCAGTTTCAGCGACAGGAAACCCGCAGGCATTGTTGTTTCAATCTTAATGAATTTGCCTGTTAAAGGATGAGGAAAGGATATTGAATAAGCATGTAATCTAACCCTGCGTATAAATTCCGCTGATGCGCCATATTTCCGGTCGCCCAGTATCGGACAGCCAAGATCTGACATATGGACCCGGATCTGGTTCTTCCGGCCGGTTTCTGTTTTTACATCAAGCAGAGTATTACCGTTTACAGCTTGTATTGTTTTATAATGTGTTATGGCCAGTTTACCCTTCGTGTCATCTTTCCCTGAGTGCATTTTCTGTGTCTCATCCTCTATCAGCCAGCTCTTAACGGTGCCTTCGGGAGCTTCCGGGGCACCTTCAACAAATGCATAATAATGTTTTTCTGCTTCAATCCAATTGTCTTTGATGGTGTCCATTGCAGCTTCGGATTTTGCAAGTATCAGCACACCCGACACCTCCTTGTCGAGCCGGTGAACAACATATGTCCTTACTGCACCTTTACTTTTCTCCTTAAGATATTCCGATATGGTATGTTGAATATTTTCACTGCCATCAACACTTGATGTTGATATACCGGCAGGTTTGTCTATTACTATTACCTCATGATCTTCATATAAAACGGGAAATGCCAGTTTTGTTTTTGCTGCCACTCCCGGTCGCAGAACAAACTCAACTGAATCACCCGGTTTCAACTGTAATGAATGCAGACTCGTAGGTCTGTTGTTTACTTTTATAGTGCCGCTCTGCAGTAGTTTCTTTATTCTGGTTCGTGGAGAATCGGGGTATTGCTCTGTGAGAAATTCAATAAGAGTCTGAGTTTTATTTATCTTTGTTTTCAAGCAGTTACATGTTTATTAATCACAGGTCGAATATATGAAAAAATTGTGAGGATCAGGTTACCGCTTTGTGTACCTTTGTGTTGATAAAAAAATAATTAATTTTAATTATTCATTATGGAGACTCCTGTTAAATCATTCAAATCCACGTTCATGGGCAGCGCCGCAAGAATTACAAAAAAAGTACTGAAATGGCTGGCATTCCTGATAGTGCTTTTCGGGGTATCGTTTTTTTACTGGAAGTACTTTTATACCTATAGTGAAGGTTATCGCGCCGGATTGCTGCAGAAATTTTCAAGCAAAGGCATTATGTTCAAGACCTATGAAGGAG
>JBBRSO010000125.1:0-9056 GCA_038245405.1 Bacteroidales bacterium | reverse complement strand
TGAATAAGAAAAAATTATATAATTGTAATTCAAATAGTGAAAATTGTATTGACTTGATCTGATATCGTTTCATTCTCTTTAATTTTTTGGGTTATTTGGTTTAGTTGGTTAATATTAGTCAGAATTATAAGTTGATTCCTGCAATTAACCTGAGTTTTGATTGAATTGTGAAAGAAGGATAACAAGATTTGTTTTAAAAACTTAAACTAATTAAATTGAAAACATTATTAATAACTTTATTATTAGTTCTGAGCTTTACGGGATACAGTCAGAACAGAATTGGTATTAGAATTGACAAAGTAAGAGCTGAGTATTCCGATCCTAAGTATGCTCTAAAATTCATGACACACGATACATCAACATATATCTCCTACCAGGATAAGCTTGCAAATATCATTCACCGGTTTGGGAGAGACAGCGTATGCTACAAGACATACGTGATGGTGCCTGATACGGCTGTAGCAAATGAGATAGCAAGTCTTTATGATGTAATTTACAAGCCTCTTTCGCCTAACGAGTGGGTAGTTGAAACACCCAGGGAATCACTCGATGTGGAACTCGTAGAGGTCCCAAATAAGGCTGGTGTGCCTCAACGCACTTTCCAGTGGTCACGCAAGAACCCTTAACCTAAAACTTTATCTTGCTTTTTAGCCTCCTGATAAGAGGTGTATATCATTCCGCCGGTGATTCCGGATAATTTACATTATCCGAAACCGGCGGATCTGATAATTTAATACTGATAGATGCTTTTACGACGTTCGGTCAGACTCTCATCCGTTACAAAATCATCATATTCCATCTCTTTGTCAATCATGCCTTTTGGACCAATTTCTATTACCCGGTTACAAACTGTTTGTATAAAAGCATGATCGTGCGAAGACATGAGGATATTTCCCTTAAACTTTATAAGTGTGTTGTTGAATGCCTGGATTGATTCAAGATCGAGATGATTTGTAGGAGTATCAAGAAGCATGACATTGGCATTTCGTATCATCATTCTGGCGATCATACACCTCACCCTCTCCCCTCCTGATAAGATACTGACTTTCTTATAAATGTCTTCTCCTGAAAACAACATTTTACCAAGAAACCCCCTGAGATATAGCTCACTCGTATCATCTGAATATTGACCTAACCAGTCAATCAGGGTAATGTCCTTTTTAAAGAACTCTTCATTTTCAAGAGGAAGATATGCTTTAATAATTGTTTGTCCCCAATCAAATGTGCCATGATCAGGCTTTTTATGACCTTTTAGTATTTCGAAAAGGATTGTCATTGCCCTTGCATCCCTTGACAGGAATACAATCTTATCATTTTTATTAATAGTGAAATTAAGATCCCTGAAAAGTGTTATGCCCTCAACAGTTTTGCTCAAACCCTTAACAATTAGTATATTATTCCCGGGTTCTCTTCCCGGTGTGAATATGATCCCCGGATATTTTCTTGTTGATGCCTGAATCTCTTCGATATTAAGCTTTTCAATCATCTTTTTCCGACTGGTAGTCTGTTTCGATTTTTTCACATTGGCTCTGAATCTGGCAATAAACTCCAGAAGTTCCTTTTTCTTCTCTTCAGCTTTCTTATTCTGAGTTAGCTGTTGACGAAGAGCCAGCTGGCTCGATTCATACCAGAAGCTATAATTACCTGAAAATTGCTGCACCCTGCTGAAATCAATATCTATGATATGTGTACACACAGAATCAAGAAAATGTCTGTCATGGGAAACAACCAATACGGTATTTTCAAATTCCGATAACCAGTTTTCAAGCCAGTTAACAGTATCAAGATCCAGATCGTTGGTTGGTTCATCAAGAAGCAGATTATCAGGTTTACCGAAGAGAGCCTGGGCAAGTAAGACCTTTACTTTTTCTTTCCCAGAAAGTTCTTTAAGCAGCTTTTGATGCTGTTCCTCCTTAATACCCAAACCGCTTAATAAGCTTGAAGCGTTGCTTTCAGCGTTCCAGCCATCCATTTCGGTGAATTTCTCTTCAAGCACGGATGCTTTTATTCCGTCGAGATCAGAAAAATCAGATTTCTGATAAAGAATTTCTTTCTCTTTCATGTTGTTCCACAACTTTGAGTGTCCCATCATTACGGTATCGAGAACAACACAATCGTCGAACTCAAAATGGTCCTGCTTAAGTACTGATAATCTTTCACCATGTCCAAAAGATACTGAACCTGTGCGGTAATCGACACCTCCATAAAGCATCTTCAGGAATGTTGATTTTCCGGCTCCGTTGGCGCCAATAATACCATAACAGTTTCCTGGTGTGAAGACAAGGTTAACGTCCTGAAATAAAATGCGTTTACCGAACTGGATACTTAGATTTGAAGCTGTAATCATCTACTGGGTTTTCTGATTTTTTGATTGTTACCGAGGCTCATCGAAAAGTCTGCAAAAGTAACAATAAAAATGTATTATTCATTCGGTAAACGGCCAGTCATTTGTCTTTCCACCATCCATCCGGGGTATTCTGCTGTTAATGAACTGATTGAATCCAGTTCTTTTAGTTCATCCTCAGTAAGTTGCAATTGAGTGCACGCTATATTATCGAGAAGCTGATCATTATTCTTTGCACCTATTATTACGCTTGTAACACCTGGTTTTTCTTTTGTCCATGCAAGTGCAACCCTTGCCGCAGAAACATGATACCTATCTCCAATTTTTGCCATCACCTCCACGATATCAAGCGCCCTATCCTTATTAATCGGAGGAAAATCGAATTCATCACGTCTGTTGCCAGATGTTTGGGAATCGCGTCTGAATTTACCCGACAGGAATCCACCTGCCAGAGGGCTCCACGGCATAATGCTTAAACCTTCACTGAGTGCCATTGGCACTATCTCTCTTTCAATATCGCGGCTGGCAATGCTATAGAAATTCTGTGAGGCAACAAATTTTGTCCAGCCTTGTTTTTCCGCGAAACTATTAGCTTTAACTACCATCCAGGCAGGATGATTGCTAACACCAAGATAACGTACCTTCCCTAACTTCACAACATCTTCCAGTCCACGCATTGTCTCTTCAATTGGGGTTACCGGATCAACTCCATGAATATAAAGCATATCAACGTGTGACAATCCCAGTCTCTGAAGACTATCATTTACTGAATCGTGGATGTGTAGTTTTGACAAGCCTACCTGGTTTGGCCCCGGGCCCACCCTCAGGCGAACTTTTGTTGCCACGAAGACTGACTGACGTTCAATTCCTAAATTTTTAAAGGCTTTCCCTAATAGTATTTCAGACAAACCTTCAGAATATGCGTTTGCAGTATCGAAAAAATTAATTCCTTTATCTACAGCAGTTTTCACAAGATTTGTCGCTTCGTCTTCAGTTTGCTGCCCAATTGATTTCCAGTATCCTCTTCCTCCAAAAGTCATAGTACCGAAACAAAGCTCAGATAGCAACACCCCAGTTTTACCAAGTTGTTTATACTTCATAATATTTTAAAATAAGATTAGGTTAAAGAAACAATCCTGAATAGAAAGCTCAGAATAATTTGTTCATCTTTGTGACAAAGGATTGCTTATTTGATGAGAATCAGATGCGATCACTCAGATACAATTTTTGTCAGGCGGGTAAACCGGTTTTGTAATTCTCAAGACCAACTGTCTCTTCAAAAACACGGATAAACCGCATAAAGAATGTCGAATAATCGATCTGATCAATATAACCATATGTTTCGTCAGGTGTGGCAGGAATATCTTCGAACAACTTTAAACCTTCTGTCTTTTCTTTTTCTGAGAAATCGACTCTTTCACCATCCACCCTGTTGTAATAATGCCATTGCTTTTTCTTGTGTGTTTTTAATATTTCTCCGCCAAATACATCATGTATGAGCAGAGATATTATACCATCCTGTCCAGGATCGGCTGTCTGACTGCGTTTCAGTGCTTCATAAACTACATTTTTGTTAAACATTTTTGTAAGTTTTGATTTTAATTATTACCTTATATAATAAAACAAATAACAAGAAGAAATGTTGGAAATTTTTTTCAACCCGGGCACCCTTAAGTCCCCCTTGGGGGATTTAGGGGTGGCCATTAAAGTATGCGGTTAAAATCAGCGGAATTGAACCCATCACCATTTTGATTGGTGACTTTCCTTGAATTATAATAATAGAGGTTACCTTCTGAATCGAATAACATCTCAAAACATTTTCCCGCACCACCTTCCTTTGGCGGTCCGACGTGAAAATGGAATAAGGTATTAGCCGGATCATTCGCGATCTGTTCCTTTATTTCATCAGCAGTAAGAAGTTTAAACTTGTATGGATAACGGGCTGATATCTTCTCAGGAGTATTTGTCTCTTCTGACATTTTATCTTTATTGAATAGGATTACTTTGTCTTTGAAATTGGTTTTATTATAATATTTCAACCCGTTCAGTGATATTGGCAACCGTTCTTTTTCAAGGTTTTTAACATGGATCTGCATAAACTTAATTATAGCAGGTATCGCGTATTCATATTCTGCATCATTATCTCCGGAATAAGAAAGAGGAATGCTGCAGAACTCCGGCATTTTGGTCAGATTTCCTGAGGGATCACCCAGTACAAGACTAATATAGCTATAACTTACTCCACCAGGGTCTTTTTCGAAAGCACCTTCCATCATTACGAGAAAAGAATACCTGGTATCTTTCTTGCGTTTTTCAAATTCAGCCTGATCAATAAACTCATATTCGGTGATTTTCCAAAATTTATTCACTGCATCCTTAACAGGGTTATTAAAGAAACTCACTCCGGCATCCATTACCACACAGGTTTTCGAGTTCTTAAACATCCCGATCTGTTCTTTTGACGCGAGAGTCGGGCTTGCTTGAATTCCTGTACTTAAAAGGCCAAGAAATAAGACCAGTATATACACATGGAATCCTTTCACTTCTGTTTTTTTCATTTTATATTCTCATAAATTTTTAATTGTTATCCAGATAACGATATCAGTCGCGCTTATGGTTTTTATTTATTAATTATGATACAAATTAGTGCATTAATAACCATTTTCCTCTTACACAACTCTAAAAAAAAATTGCATTATTTACAGTCTGCTTGCAGATAATAATCCCTGTCAACCTTTTAGCCAATCCTCAATCTCCGATTTCAACTTTTTTTAATGAAGTCTTTTCTGATCCGAAAATTATTTCGTACAACTCAACAGTGTTAGAGGGGGCTTTAACCGGTTGAGCACTTTTTACAGCCGATAGTTCTGTTACAGCATCAGTGCCTTTTGTGATCAGGGAAGCAAGAGCCTCAATCGAACTATCGACCTTTGAAACAGAAGCATAACCAAAGGTATTAATAGTACCATCTGTAAATTTCAGGTTGACCTTCCTGGAGTTTAATCCATCGTGCATTGTCATGTATTGAGGATGTGCAAGATCAGGAAGATAGACAACATTAGCCTTAACAATACGGTTGGTTTCTGCTTCCCTTTCAACATGCAAAAATGGCTTCACCGAATAGTACTTCAGACCTGTTTTTTTAGTGATACCATCGTTGGAATAGAATTTTACAGGAGCACAACTGTTAGTAGTAACCACAATTAAACCGATAATCAGGAAAAGAATTGAGTTTTTCATGTCAATTTTATTTAGATTTTGCAGAATCACTCAATAAAGTTAAAAATTTATTTTAACTCCCGCAAATTCAAATAACAGGTGTTTTTGGCATTTGAAGGAAATATTGGAACATAGCCATTTTAAAATTGTTTCTTTGTAAAAAAAGAAAGGATGAAAGAAACGATATATTCAGCACGGCAAAGGAAAGTGGTTGTTGTGGGTGCAGGTGCAGTAGGGGCTACATATTGCTATGCTTTGGCACAGAGTGGTCTGGCCGACGAAATAGTTATAACCGACAAGAATGAGGACCTCATGAAAGGTCAGGTACTTGACCTGGTACATGGGCAGACATTTTTCCCGACTGTTGGTATTCGTTCAGGGACTATTGAAGACTGCACCGATGCCCAACTCGTTGTAATAACTGCCGGAGCATCGCAAAAACCAGGTGAGACCAGACTCGATCTGATTAAGAAAAATGCATCCATTATTGGTAGCATTGCTGAAGATATTGCAAAATCGGGTTGCAAAGGTGTGATGCTTGTAGTAAGTAATCCGGTGGATATACTAACTTATGTTGCACTAAAACGGTCGGGATGGAAGAAAAATCGTGTAATAGGATCCGGAACTGTTCTGGATAGCTCGAGATTCAGACACCTTCTCAGCAAGCATTGCGAAGTTGATGTTCATAATGTTCATGCGTACATACTTGGTGAACATGGCGACAGTGAATTTGCTGCATGGTCTATGACAAATATCGCTGGTATTAATATCGATGAATATTGCCCTGTATGTGCAAGATGCAAAGACTGGAAAAAGGAACGACAGCAAATTGAAGAACAGGTACGCAATTCTGCCTATCATATAATAAACTATAAGGGCTCAACCCAGTTTGCAGTTGGTCTGGCTCTGGTAAGAATAACAGGTGCTATCCTCAGGAGTCAGAATACTATATTATCCGTATCGACACTTCTGGAGTCGGACTTTGGCATAAGCGACGTATGCTTAAGTGTTCCCTGTGTGATAACAGACAAAGGTGTTTCACGGATAATTGAGAATCCTCTCTCAGAAGCCGAGCTTGTATTACTCACAAATTCGGCAAATATTCTGAAAAAGGCATTGGCTTCGATTCTATGATTCAAAAACTACTTTTTTGAAACCAACGTGATAACTCCACCTACTCCTATTATGGCTATTCCTATAAGAGGTGACCATCTGACGTGATGTGGCTTGTCAGCGGTAATCTCTAAACTTCCAAGGTCAACAACTTTCTTCTTTGTAAAAAATGTTACAGCGGTAAAAAGAGTGAGAATTACTCCTACCACCATAATAACGATACCTGCTTTTTTCATTTTCTGGAATTTAATTTACATTTCAAAATAATGAAATGAGGCTGGATCACATCTTATATAATTAGAAGTAAATGTTATAATATTTACGCGTGGGAGTGCTAAGATTTTAGAATTGGAAGCATACAATAGTTACAGAGTTTCGTAGAGTCGCAGATGGTTTGTAAGATTTTTAATTTCTTCCTGCATCGAATCAATCCTCTCCAGCAGGTAATTTATAGTTTCAATTCCTTCAATATTTATGTCAAGTTCATAATACAGGCGGACATATTTCTCCACCAGACAGAGCTTATCAGATCCTATAAAATCAGTATCATTAACCTTTTTTATTTCTATTAATCCGCTCTGGTTGAGAGAACTAATGAAAGAAACCTCAATGTTGTTATTGGAACAAAACTCGCTTACAGCAATCAGATATTCAGTTTCCATGAGACATCAATTTATTGCATTTCTGATAATTGAGAAAATAATGCTTTTTGCTTCTCAGTTAGATCTGTTGGAATTTTTACGTTGTAAGTAACATATAAATCACCAAAGACGCCTTCTTTTTTATAAACAGGAAATCCTTTATCCTTGAGCTTTACTCTGGTTCCGTTCTGAGTTTCAGGTTTAACTTTGAGTTTCACTTTACCATCAAGTGTATCGATGGTAAGTTCTCCGCCAAGAACAGCTTTATATAAATCCAGATCTACCGCGGTATACAAATCATTTCCAAGTCTTTTAAATTTAGGATGAGCAGTAATTGAAAATGTAATGTACAGATCACCGGCCGGTCCGCCGTTTACGCCTTTTCCTCCATGTCCGGCGATTTTTATCGTTTGTCCATTTTCAATACCTGCAGGGATGGTAATTCTTATTTTATTGCCATTGACAGTTAATGTCTGTTTTTGAGTTTTGAAAGCATCAATAAGATCAAGATGCAATTCTGATGTAAAATCTTCGCCTCTGTATTTAACCTGCCTGCCACGAGCTTGTCCGGAGGATCTGCCAAATAGTGACTCAAAGAAATCAGAAAAATCACCTTCAGGCTGGAAATCAGAAAATCCTCCGGAATTCGTCTTCGTTGTCTGACGCTGGTACTGTTGGCGTTGATTCTCAAATTGTTCAGAATGCTGCCAATCCTTTCCATATTGATCATATTTTTTACGTTTCGCAGGATCACTCAGCACTTCATTGGCTTCATTAATCTGTTGAAATTTCTTTTTCGCATCCTTATCATTCGGGTTCAGGTCGGGATGATACTTCCTCGCCAGCTTCCGGTAGGCACTCTTTATCTCTTTCACGGAAGCAGTTTTGTCAACTCCCAATAATTTATAATAATCGACGAAATCCATTTATTAATTGTTTATTAATCAGGTTTGTATGCAGCTAAGTTTATGACCATAATTATTAGAATCTGACCCGGTCATTAAGTATATGTTGTGAACATTTCTCTAAGATCCTATCTCCTGATCACAATATAACCGGTTATCGATATGCCGTTCTGAGTTTTTAGTACATAAAAGTAGGTATCATCAGGGAGTTGCTTCTCATTAAAATCAATACCATTCCAGGTGTTATTGTAATCTGAATTTTTATAAACTTCTGCTCCTCTCCTGTCGAAAATCACCAGATCTATTTTGTCTGATGTATTACCTTTTTTTAATATAAGATAATCATTTTTGCCATCCATATTTGGTGTAATAAGAGTTGGAACAGCAATTTCACCCACATTTATGAATACTGAATCTGTAGAAGCCTGACATACATTATTTGTTACTTTCCATCTGAATTTATTCCTTCCGGAAGAAAGACCGGTAACATCTGTTTTTGAGTTGGTGGGTTCAGAAAGATTACCTGTACCTGAAATCAAACTCCAAATGCCCGATTCATAATCAAAAGCAAGTACCGCATTCAGCTTTGTACTGAACACGTTGGGCAGATTCTGATCAGGTCCTGCATTTGCCACCGGAACCCGGTAGACTGAAACAACTACCGGTTTAATTGTAAAAAATCCGTCGGACGTAGTTCCCTTGATAAAATATGTTCCTGTAGGTGAAGCACCCGGAGTGTTATAGGGTTTGGTAGCAGCTAAATCAGTCCAGTAAGTGTAGATAAGGTTCAATGTTGAGCCCTTAGTAACTGCAGACACTGTAATATCAACTGTT
>JBBRSO010000124.1:0-9265 GCA_038245405.1 Bacteroidales bacterium | reverse complement strand
TTTAAAATCCTCCCATATGCGTTATATATGTGTCCATATCTTTATCCCCTCTTCCAGAGATTGTGACTACCACAACATCATCCTCCCCAAAGTGACGTTTATCAAGATATGCAAGTGCATGAGCAGATTCCAGCGCTGGTACAATCCCTTCGAGCCGTGTTAACCTGAAGGCTGCTTCAAGAGCTGCATCATCAGTCACATTATCATATGTAACCCTCATTTTATTATGAAGATATGAATGAATAGGACCAATACCAGGATAATCCAGACCAGCCGAAATGGAATATGGTTCTGTGATCTGCCCATCCTCCGTTTGCATCAGCATTGTTCTGCTTCCATGAATTATTCCAGGCCGGCCGGTTACAAGGGTAGCTGCAGTTTCGCCTGAATCAACGCCCTTCCCTCCTGCCTCTATGGCAATAAGCTTCACATTATTGATATCCAGATAATGATAAAATGAGCCGATTGCATTGCTTCCGCCTCCAACACATGCTATCACATAATCGGGATTTTCTTTCCCCGATAATTCTTTAACCTGCATCCTCAACTCCTCACTTATCACTGCCTGCAGCCGTGCCACCAGATCGGGATACGGATGTGGCCCTACTACAGAACCAATTATATAATAGGTATCAAGGGGATTGCCAATCCAATCGCGGATTGCTTCATTAGTAGCATCTTTCAGTGTTTTATTCCCACTGGTTACGGAAACAACTTCCGCTCCAAGCATTTTCATTCTCAGCACATTGGGCGACTGACGTTCTATATCGGTCTGGCCCATATATACCACACATTTCATTCCCATAAGTGCACAAACGGTAGCAGTTGCAACGCCATGCTGACCAGCGCCTGTTTCTGCTATAATCCTCGACTTTCCGAGCCTTTTGGCTATCAGGATCTGGCCTATTGTATTATTTATTTTATGCGCACCCGTATGGTTCAGATCCTCACGTTTTAGAAATATTTTTGTTTTATACAAGGCAGATAAACGCGAGGCAAAGAATAAAGGAGAGGGTCTGCCTACATAATGTTTCAATAATGAACGGTACTCATCATTGAACTTCTTGTCATTAAGGATCTTCAGATAGTTATCTTCCAGCTCCTTAATATTCGGATACATCATTTCGGGAATAAACGCTCCGCCAAACTCACCATAAAATCCGTGTTCATCTACATCATATTTCATAAGATTCTCCTTTTATTTCTTTTATAAATGCTTTCACTTTTTCTACATCTTTAACACCGGGAGATATTTCAAACCGGCTGTTTATATCAACTGCATATAATCCTTTATTCCTGAGCGACCGGATAATCATGCTGTCAGACGGATCGATTCCTCCGCTTAGAAAAAATGGTTTGTTAATTTTGTAATCTTCAAGTCGTTGCCAATCGAACTTTTTTCCGCTTCCTCCGGCAATATCACTTTTTGTATCAAATAGAAAATAGTCACAACCAGTTGTGTATTGCATTAAAATACTAAAACTGAAATCCTGACTTATTTTAAAGACCTTAATCACAATTAGTCCTGAAGCCTTTAATTCACTGCACGATTCAACCGATTCTTTTCCATGAAGCTGAACCACCGCAAGTCCTGCCATAGATGCCATCTCACGGATTCTTCGATTGCTTTCATCAGCAAAAACTCCTGTTTTTCCAATACCAGAAGGAATATTTCGAAAAAGCCCGGGATCAGGATTTTCGCCCACATATCGTTTTGAACCAGGATAAAATATGAATCCCAGGAAGTCAGGCTTAACCTCAGATATCTGTCTTACATTCAATGGATCAGTCATTCCGCATACTTTAACCCTTATCATACTATTTGTTTCAGTTCTGATGCAAAATCAGAAAATGCTTTTACCGGATCGGGACAGCTCATAAACTTCTCTCCAATTAGAAATCCGTTATAGCCATATTCCATAAGATTTTTTATCGATGCCGGTGAAGAAATACCGCTTTCAGAAATCTTAAGAAAATTCTTTGGAATCAATCCGGCCATCTTTACTGAAGTATTAATATCAACTTCAAATGATTTGAGATTGCGGTTGTTTACTCCTATAATATTAACATACTGATTAACTTTTTCAAGTTCATCCGGTTCATGAACTTCAAGAAGCACTTCCATTCCCAGCGAACGGGCCAGCTCAGAAAGCTTCAGAATCTCGCTTCCCCCAAGAACTGCAGCAATAAGCAAGATTGTATCGGCCCCAATGGATTTTGACTCTATTACCTGGTATTCATCAATGATAAAATCTTTGCGCAAAATTGGAAATTCACTCTTGTCTCTGACAGTCAACAGATCTGAAACCGAACCTCCGAAAAACTGTGTATCTGTGAGAATGGATACGCCAGAAGCACCTTCTCTGAAATAGCCCGAAACTACGTCGACGGTCATCGAAACAGAGTTTATTATTCCCTTTGAAGGAGACTTTCTCTTGAACTCGGCAATTATGCCTGTCTTATTTTTCTCCGAAAGGAATGCCGAAAGAGAAAAAGCCTTCCGGCTGTAGTAACCGCTTTTTTCAAGTTCTTTTACAGGTGTGAGCTTCTCGAGAATCGAAAGCTCTTTCTTCTTATTCTCAATTATTTTATCAATTATAGTCATCTCTGAAGTTCTATCAGTTTAACAAATGATCTGTAAGCACTTCCCGTTAACAGAGATTTACTGGCAATATCTCTGCATTCTTCAAATGATTTTTCAGGATACACACATTTGAGTGCCATCTGTGCATTAACAGTTACCACGTCATTTTGGACTGGAGTTCCTTTTCCTTTTAGAATATTAATAAAAAGATCCGACGCCTCCGGTACACTTTTACCTCCATACAACTCTGCCGGCATGGCTTTTTTATAACTTAAAGCCTCAGGGGATACAATCTGTTCAACACCGTTCAATATATATTTGAAATCGGAGGTAAGAGATACCTCATCATATCCGTCGAGACTGTAAATTATCATATAATTCATCGATGACTGCTGGTATAAATAATTATAAAGCCGGGCAAGTTCAAGGCTATAAACCCCTATTAACTGTTTCCGCGGAAAAGAGGGATTGACCATTGGTCCCAGCATGTTAAAAAATGTTTTTATTTTCAGGGCCTTGCGTACCGGAACAACATTTTTCATGGCCGGATTAAAAAGTGGTGCATGTAAAAAGCAGACTCCGGATTTATCTATCTCATCTCTCAATTTATCCTTATCGGTAGAAAACTTATAGCCAAAATGCTCCAAAATGTTTGAAGATCCGCATGTTGAACTCACACCATAATTACCATGCTTGGCAATCTTAATACCCGAGCCTGCAAGGATAAATGTCGAAAGTGTTGATATATTGAAAGTATCTTTCCCATCGCCTCCGGTGCCGCATACATCCATAGGATCAAACTCCGAGAGGTCGATTCTGATGCAAAGGTTAAGAAGTGCATCACGGAATCCGGTGAGCTCATCCACAGTTATGCTCCTCATCAGGTAAACTGTGAGAAATGCTGCAATCTCAGACTCTGAGTAATTGCCGCCGGCAATATTTGTAAGAACTCTTTCAGATTCTTCTCTTGTGAGAGTTTTGTGTTCAAAAAGATGATTAAGTATTTCCCGCATAATCGTTTTTCGTTGTTTGTTTTTTGTTTCTCATTTCCAGTTACTTCTAGGTCATTGCGAGCGAAGCGAAGCAATCTCCAAATCTATTCTTTAATCCAGTTTGCTATAATGTCCATCCCATGTTCAGTAAGAACTGACTCAGGATGGAACTGCAGTCCTTTTACATCGAACGATTTATGACTGATTCCCATTATTATCCCATTCTCATCTACGCATGTAACCTTCAGGCATTCAGGTAAATTATTGCTGCCTACTACCCATGAATGATATCTTCCGCCGATAATAGATGAAGGAATGTTTAAGAAAAGAGAATCGCTGCTATCAGTAATAATCACAGGTGTGGCAACACCATGAAAAACATCACTCAGATTAAGAATTTCGCCTCCGAAAGCTTCACCTATTGCCTGGTGGCCAAGACAAATCCCCAGGATACTTTTTGTGGGTGCATACTTTTTTACCAGGTCTATACAGATACCAGCATCCACCGGAACCCCCGGGCCGGGAGAGAGCAATATTTTATCATAACTTCCTATCGCATTAAGTGGTATTTCGTCGTTTCGAAATACAGCGGGTCTGATGCCTGTGATCTTCTCAATATAGTATACGAGATTATATGTGAATGAATCGTAATTATCGATAACTAGTATTTTTTTCATTTTTTCGGTAATAATTTATTTAATATTCTCCGCCATCTCTATGGCTTTCCTTAATGCTCCCAATTTATTGTTAACCTCCTGTAGCTCCATAGCCTCTTCTGAGTTTGCCACTATTCCGGCGCCGGCCTGATAGTATAGAGTATTTGCTTTGCTCAGGAATGTTCTGATCATAATGGCATGGTTAAACTGGCCCCTGAAATCGAGAAACCCGATTGCTCCGCCATAATAGCCACGTCTTTGATTCTCACACTCGTCTATAATCCTCATTGCCATAAACTTAGGTGCTCCGGTAAGTGTTCCCGCAGGAAATGTTGCCGAAATGACGTCGGCAGTGGTAGTCCCTTCTTTTAACTCTCCCGAAACTGATGAAACAAGATGAATAACATGGGAATAAAATTGCACTTCCCGGTAACTGTCTACCTTAACATTGTCAGCATGACGGCTCAGATCATTACGTGCAAGATCAACCAGCATAACATGCTCTGCATTTTCCTTTTTGTCGGCCGACAATTGTTGTGCAAGCAGTTTATCACTCTCATCGTTTCCTGTTCGCCTGAATGTCCCCGCAATCGGATTGATAAATGCTTTCCCTTTATTAATCTTTAGATGTGCTTCAGGTGAGGATCCGAAGATTTTATAGTTTCCGTAGTCAAAATAGAAGAGGTAAGGTGATGGATTAATCGATCGGAGAGCCCGGTAGACATTGAATTCATCACCTTTAAACTGACGTGAGAATTGCCGTGACAGGACTACCTGAAATACATCTCCAAGATAGCAATGCTTTTTCCCCTGTGTCACCATTCTCCTGTACTCATCGTCTGTTATATTATGGTTTTCATCACCGATAGTTTTGAAGTTATAGATAGCCACATTCCTGCTATTAAGCAACGATTCAATCCTGTCAAGCTCACCTTTCTCACCGTTTATCTGATTTTCAATTATCTGCAGTGTGTTCTGGTAGTGATTTATTGCAATAATATATTTATAAAGATGATACCTGGAGTCGGGTATTTTATGCGCAACCTGAGAATCATGCCTGAATTCAAGTTTTTCGAAATACTGAACAGCATCATATGTCAAATATCCGAAGAGACCGTTAACCGGTATCTCAGCCGGAAGATCTGATTGAATAAAGGCGCCAATAAATTGTGAAAAACAATTGTTAAAAGTCAAACGGTCAGTTACCGCGGTCGTTGTAACGGATCCATCAGGATAAGTAGATGTAATAACCCCGTTATCTGCTTCAAACCCCGCTATGGGATTCATGCAAATGAATGAGTAGCTGTTTTCATTGCCATGGTAATCAGAGCTTTCCAGCAGTAGGGAATTTGGATATATATCTCTTATTCTCAGGTATATGCTTACTGGTGTAATAATATCCGCAAGAAGTTTTCTCGATGTTGTTTTAATTTTAAATTCAGCAGGAGTGTTTCTTTTATCCATTTCAATTATTATTTCTAGTGTGTCTGAAAATCAGAGCGGCCTGTCGTGAATACGACAGGCCGCTAATTAATATCTTATAATATTATATACAAATAGCTGGTAGTCTCACGTCAAAATGTGAATATCACTTAACCACCAACGCCAATATGTATTAATTGCTTTCATTTTAATATTTTGTTCTCGTTGCAAATATAGTGTTTGTTTATGATAAAACAAATTTTGAGGCATTAAGTTGAGTAAAAACTAATTTTGACTGCGTCGAGCTCGCATGGAATACATGGATTTTCCAACTGATACGACGAATGGAATTCATGGAATCGAAATCTAATTTTCAAAGATCTGCGTTGAATGTATCTCCTTTTTCAAGATCGCCCGTTTCCCAGCCTCTTTTGAACCATTCCTTACGCTGTGCTGAAGTTCCATGCGTGAAAGCATCGGGTACTACCTTTCCCTGGTATTGCATCTGGAGCTTATCATCTCCAACAGCTGCCGCAGCCGTCATGGCTTCATCAATATCACCCGCATCAAGTGTTTTAAGCATTTCATCGGCATAATGTGCCCACATTCCCGCCAGGAAATCAGCCTGAAGCTCCACTCTCACCGAAATTTGGTTAGCCCGGGCTTTGCTAACCCTCGCTTTCTGTTTGTCCATTTTATCTATTATCCCCAGCTGATTCTGTACATGATGACCGATTTCATGAGCAATTACATAGGCAACTGCAAAATCGCCATAAGCCCCAAACTGGGTCTTTAGCTGATCACAGAAAGCCAGATCTATATAGACTCTCTGATCTGAGGGGCAGTAAAAAGGACCGCTCGCTGTACTCGCAAGACCACAAGCCGATTCCACCTCTCCCCTGAAGAGAACAAGTTTGGGCTGGGTGTATGATGTGCCTGACTGCTCAAATATCTTTCCCCATACCGTTTCCGTATCTTTCAGCACCACAGCAACAAACTGCGCCATCTGATCCTCTTCGGCTGTTGTAGTTACCTGTTCAGTTTCAGGATCACCCTTCAATCCGTTCAATAATTGAGATGGATCGCCTCCAAGAAGCATTACAATCAGAAGAATTACAATTCCACCGATTCCTCCACCGAGAGCCATACCACCACGTGACATTCCTCTGCGATCCTCTATATTACCACTGCCTTGTCTGCCTTGCCATTTCATAGTATTATGTTTTTTATAATCACGAATTTAATATTTTCAGATCATTTGTACAAACACGATAAAAAAATAAAATGTTTTCCTGGCCAATCAGAACGGTCGCGGACATTCCCTGCAAATCTATTCATACTTTATTTTTTAAAATATTTCAATATATATATGGTCAGATTAAAAATTCATATTACTTTTGACCATTCGGTTAAATTATTTAGTTAAACCAAAAGGTCAGGAATTATGGCAGAAAATGATAAGCTAACGGAAGAAAAAATCTTTGATGCCGCTACAGATGTTTTTGTTGATAAAGGAATGGATGGTGCACGCATGCAGGATATTGCCAGTCATGCAGGCATAAACAAAGCCTTGCTCCACTATTATTATCGCACGAAAGACCAGCTTTTTGATGCTGTTTTTGAGATGCTCGCAGGTAGGGTACTCAAAAAATTCGCCCCGGTTTTCGACGAAAAGCTGAGCTTTGAGGATAAAATAAGATTCTTCTACAAAGAACACATATCATTTCTGCAGGAGAATCCCAAGCTTCCGGGTTTTATACTCAACGAAATAAACAGGAACCCTGCAAGAATAAAAAAACTTTTGAAAAACATCCATTTCGAGACTCTCTGGGAAAAACTCTATAATCAGCATAAGAAAGAACTCGAAAAATATAATATTACCGAAGAATCAATGCCTCAGCTACTGGTTTCTATAGCATCATTGAGCGTATTCCCATTTGCCTCCAGAGGTATAATAGAAGGCTTGCTTGGGAAAGTAAATGTTGATTTCGATGACTTTATTGAAACCAGGAAAGAATTTGCAGCTGATTTTGTAATAAAAGCGATTACAAGATAGTGGGAGTTAGAGACTGAGGGACGAAGGGACGAAGGGACGAAGGGACGAAGGGACGAAGGGACGAAGAGAGGGAGAGAGGGAGAAGAGGGAGACGAAGCGACGAAGAGACGAAGCGACGAAGAGATGAAGAGACGAAGAGATATTAGGGACACAGAAATTATCAGAAAAATAAATAACATGATTAAAAAAGTTTTAATATTCCAGATTATCCTGGCATTTTCACTTTCACTTCAGGCACAGAAGATCCTGACTCTGAAGGAATGTTATGAATCTGCAATGACGACCAACCCATTGGCAAAAGAAAAAGCAGGTTATTCAGATATTTCACAACTAAAAGATGAGAATCTATCAAAAGGCTGGCTTCCTACGCTTGATGCAAACGGCAGTCTTGTCTATAATTCTTCGGTGATAGACCTGAGCAGCGTTCTTGGTTCATTACCCATTCCGGGAATAGCAAACGCAATCAAGCCACTTCCAAATGAACAATATAGAGTAACAGTAGATTTAACCCAGATCATCTATGACGGAGGTGCAATTAAAGGCGCCAGGGCTCTTGAGAAAGCCGATCTTAGTGTGAACCAGAAACAGACCGAGACTGACTTATATAAACTCAGGGCACAGATCAATACCTTTTATTTTAATATACTGCTCATAGAACGTCAGAAAGAGCTTCTGGTAAATTTCCTTGAAATAATTAACAATAAAATCGCCTCCATGCAATCAGGAGTTGAAAATGGTGTAGTCCTAAGATCCAACTTAGATGTACTGAAGGCGGAAAAAATAAAAATTGAACAACAGCTTGCTGAAAATGAAATAAGAAAAACTGCTTTTTCAAAGATACTCTCGGACCTTACCGGGATCGAAATCGACGGAACTGAACAACTGGCAATGCCTTCACAATCTGAAGAACTTACATTTGGCCTTTCCAGACCCGAATTGCAACTCTTCGACCTTAGAAAAGATCAGTTAAGCGCAGGCCTTAAGGTAATTGAAAGCAAACGTATGCCTAAAGCCGTTGGATTTGCTTCACTTGGTTACGGAAATCCTCCGGGGAGTAATTTCTTCAAAAATGAATTTGCCCCATATTATGTTGTAGGTGCAAGTATCAAATGGAATATTTTCGATTGGAACAAAGCGAAAAATGAGAAAAAAATAATCTCCTTTCAACAAAGCATTATTGAAGACAGGAAGAGCGACCTGACAGACAATCTTAAAAGACTACTGGTAGGTAAAAATTCTGAGATTCAAAGTCTGAAAGCACTTACAGAAACCGATTCTGACCTTATCGTACTCAGAAAAAGAATAACTGCCTCAGCCGATTCACAGTATCAAAATGGTGCCATTACAGCTACCGAGTATCTGAATGAACTCAATTCAGAACGTCAGTCCCGGATAAATTTTGAGATACACAAAATAAATCTTGGTATGGCGAGAATTGAATATATGAACATCAGCGGAAAAGAGATTGAATAGTGGGGAAAATTAATGTATATAATCATCAAATAAGATCAGACAACAATTAAAATAATACCTTAAAATAATATGAAAACTATTT
>JBBRSO010000123.1:0-9419 GCA_038245405.1 Bacteroidales bacterium | reverse complement strand
TTCCCTCAAAAAACTTTTCCTTTTAGATGCTTATGCGTTGATTTTCAGAGCGTATTACGCTTTTATAAAAAATCCAAGGGTAACCTCCAAAGGATTAAATACCTCAGCTGTTTTCGGCTTCCTTCTGGCGCTAGAAGAGGTTCTTCAGAAAAGGAGGCCTACACATATTGCCGTTGTTTTTGATCACCCATCGCCAACTTTCCGTCATGAGATGTATCCCGACTATAAAGCTAACCGCGATGAGACACCGGAAGATATCAAAAATTCAGTTCCATACATTAAACGCCTGATAGAAGCGTACCGGATTCCGGTTATTGATTATCCGGGCTTTGAAGCTGATGATGTGATTGGTACACTGGCCAGGAAAGCGTCTTTACGCGGCTTTACAACTTATATGATTACTCCGGATAAGGATTTTGCACAGCTTGTCAGCAGTAACGTTTTTATGCTGAAGCCTTCGAGAAGCGGGAACGAATCTTTACTGTGGGGCGTAGAAGATGTACAGAAGGAGTTCAGCGTTGATCGTCCGGAACAGGTAATTGACATTCTTGCACTTATGGGCGACAGCGCTGATAATATACCCGGAGCGCCAGGGGTAGGACCAAAAACTGCCAGAAAGCTCATCTCTGAGTATGGCACAGTTGAAGAACTTTTCAGGAACACAGATAAGCTTAAGGGGAAATTAAAAGAAATCATCGAAACAAACAGAGCCCAGATAGAACTCTCCAAGAAGCTTGCGACAATTGAACAGAATGTTCCCGTGGAGTTGAACGAAACGGCTCTCGAACTGGAAGTTCCGGATCCTGAAAAACTTAAAATTCTTTTTGATGAACTGGAATTCAAAACAATTGCAACAAAGATCTTTTCTGAAATAAACAAATCAGAAAAGCCAAGAGACCAGGCTCAGCTATTTGCTCCTCCAAAAGCCGATTCTCAGCAGGGCTCTCTCTTTGGGAATGATGACCCTGTAGAAACCGTCGCCAATAAGACATCAATTGCAAATGTTGAACACTCCTATTTTCAGATTGAGACCCCGTCTGATATAAAAGATCTGGTAAACCGTATCAATGCTCTTAAAGAGTTTTGTTTTGATAGTGAGACAACCAGTCTTGATCCACTCAATACTGAACTGGTAGCTCTTACCTTTTCATGGGAAAAAGGAACAGGCTATCTGATCCATTTCCCCGAATCGGAGAAAGAGACCAGGGATCTTCTTGAATTAGTAAGACCTGTTTTTGAAAATCCGGATACTCTTAAAATTGGTCAGAACCTCAAATTTGATATCCAGGTCCTGGCAAATTATGGGGTTGAGGTCAGGGGACCGCTTTTCGATACAATGATTGCTCATTATCTGCTTGAACCCGATATGCGGCATAATATGAATCTGTTGTCAGAAACATTTCTGAATTATAGTCCCGTGCATATTGAATCATTAATCGGTGAAAAAGGTGTTAATCAGAAGACAATGAGATCAGTTCCTATGGATAAGCTGATAGAATATTCCGTGGAGGATGCTGATGTGACTTTCCAGCTGAAAAACATCTTTGAACCAAGGATCCGAAAAGAAGGACTGTTCGATCTTTCACATGATATTGAAATGCCCCTCATAAGTGTGCTTGCCACAATGGAGCGCAACGGCGTAAGGTTAAATCTGATTGATCTGAAAGCTATTACCATTAATCTGCGCGGCGACATAATTTCTCTCGAACAAGAGATCTATACATTGGCGGGAACAGAATTTAATATATCATCGCCAAAACAACTGGGTGATATTCTTTTCCTTAGACTTAAGCTCGATGATAAAGCAAGGTTCACAAAAACAAAACAGTTTATCACAAGCGAAGAAATTTTGCAGCGGCTGACCCATAAACATCCGATTATTGAGAAGGTACTCGAATACCGGGGTCTGAAAAAACTGCTTTCAACATATGTTGAGGCGCTTCCTCTGCTAATTAATGAAAAGACCGGAAGGATACACACATCTTATAATCAGGCAGTTGCCGCAACCGGCCGTCTGAGTTCTATAAATCCTAACCTTCAGAATATACCTGTAAGAGATGCCCGGGGCAGAGAGATAAGAAAAGCTTTCGTTCCGGAGGAAGGCCACATCTTCTTTTCTGCAGACTATTCTCAGATTGAGCTCAGGCTAATGGCACACTTAAGCAAAGATAAGAGTATGATCGGCGATTTTCTTTCAGGTAACGACATTCATGCAGCAACCGCTGCAAAGATTTTCGGTGTGGATATATCGGATGTTACCCGGGAAATGAGAAGCAGTGCAAAAACCGCAAATTTTGGGATCATTTATGGCATTTCCGCATTCGGTCTTTCGGAGCGTCTTACTATCGGCCGGAAGGAAGCAAAAGAACTGATTGACGGGTACTTCAACTCATATCCGGGTGTGAAAACATACATGGATGAAAGTATAAACAAAGCAAGAAACGTGGGTTATGTAACCACAATGTTCGGTCGTAAACGGTATCTGAACGATATCCATTCAAGAAACCAGGTTGTAAGGGGTAATGCTGAGAGGAATTCTATTAATGCACCTATCCAGGGAAGTGCAGCCGACATCATAAAAATAGCTATGGTAAAGATACATGGTAGGATGAAAGCTGAAAAGTTTATCTCGAAAATGATTCTTCAGGTTCACGATGAGCTCATTTTCGAAGTTGTAAATGATGAATTTGAAAGACTGAAGGAACTGGTGTTATATGAAATGTCGAATGCTGTAACTCTTGATATACCGCTAAAAGTAGACTGGGGAACCGGGAACAGCTGGTTTGAAGCGCATTGAGGCCCCCTGCCCTTCTTCCTGACAACCCCCCTTCCCCCCATCTGGGGGGTTAAGAAAAAGACCGGGTGGGAATAGCCCCCCATTTGGGGGGGTGGGGGGTTGCTAAGGGAGAGTGAAGGGGGGGCTAATGAGGAGGTAAGGTTGCTAAAGGAATGGATTATATAATTTGACTATGGAAGTAAAAGTTTTATTTTTCGGTGTTCTTGCAGAAGTTTCAGGAACGGCGCTCAAACATTATCAGGAAGTGAAATCAATAAAAGATCTTATCTTGAGGATCCAGGATGATTTTCCCGAAATTGTGCATTATAAATACAGGTTAGCAGTTAACAGCGAAATTACTGATGACGACCAGGTTCTTAAGCAAGGTGATGAAGTGGCCCTTATGCCACCTTTTGCCGGCGGATAATAAATCAAAAAACAAACATGGAATCGAAATATTTAACAGCAGGACCGGTTTCTTCTGATATTATTCTGAAGCATATTGAGAAGATGAATGGCAAAAAGGATAATGGAGGACACTCCATCTTCCTTGGACAGGTACGTGCCGATACTGTCAATGGGAAAACAGTTAAAGCGATAGAATACTCAGCTTATATAGAGCTGGTTAATGTTGCAACAGATAAAATCAGAACCACACTCCTTTCCGAATACAGCGATGTTAAATCAATCGACATATTGCATTCTACCGGGATGGTAAAAGCCGGAGAGATATCTTTACTGGTTTCTGTTTCAGCCGGACACCGGCTACAGGCTTTGCAAGCCTGTAGCAAGGCAGTTGAGCTGATAAAGAAAAATCTTCCGGTTTGGAAAAAAGAGATCTATGAAGATAACTCACATAATTGGCAACAGACTGATCTTATCGTCTTACTATAGCACCTGCAGTTCCCTTAAGAATTGAGAGATACTCTACCTGGTTATTCAAAACATCACGTGCTTTCAGTATCTGCTCATCCTTTTTAATTGTCCACGCTATGGCTCCTGTTTCGTAGAAGTATCTGCCTATTATTTCATCTTCAATAAGATCGGTTATCTCACTTCTGAATATTGTAAGATCCTGAACAAGATTATGTGTTACGTCCCTCTGAAGATCATCGAAAAGATCTTTGTGAACATCGTAATACTTTTCTTTCTTGGCATTGGTGATCAGTTCATTGAGCGACTCTTCAGTGCTCGTCTTATAGCTGAATTTTTTGCTGATAATGAAATCTTTAAAATCGGCGTAATCCTGATCGGTAAATGCGAATTGATCGGGCGATTTAAGTTCCTGATGTGACCAGTAGTAATTTGTTGCAAAATCAAATATAAAGTTCCTGATGTACAATTCGGATGTGATCTGGCTGAGAGGAGCAGGTAAAACTTCTATGTCGGGAGTAATGCCACCACCATCTTTAACAACTCTTCCGTTTTTGGTTTTAAATTCGGAAATCAGGGAGTCGGGTATAATTCCAACGCTTCCATCTTCATTGGGGTGAGAAAAATCGCGTGCCTGAATACATCTGCCGCTTGGGATATAGTATTTCGCCGTTGTGACTTTAAGCTGAGTATTGTAACTTAACGGACGGGTGATCTGAACAAGTCCTTTCCCGTACGATCTTTGTCCTATAATAACAGCTCTGTCGAGATCCTGCAAAGCTCCCGCAACAATTTCTGCTGCCGAAGCAGAACTTCTGTTGATTATTACTGCCAGGGGTATTTTCTCATCGACAGGTTGTTTAGATGTCTTAAAATCCTCATCGAACTGTTTGACCTTGCCTTTTGTAGATACAACTTCATTTCCTTCTCCGACAAAGAGATTAACAACACCAACAGCTTCGGTGAGCAATCCTCCGGGGTTTCCCCTCAGATCGAGGATGATCTGTTTAACATTATTGTTTTTCAGAGCATTTACAGCAGTTCTGACTTCCTCCGTACTGTTCTGTGTAAAACTTGTAAATCTTATGTATCCTGTTTTAGAGTCTATCATGCCATAATAAGGGACAGAAGGCATAATAATCTTTTCACGCTTAATCGGATATTCAGATTCTTTGCCATTTCTTTCAATTGTAAGACTTATTTCCGTACCGGGGCTGCCCTTTAGTTTTTCACTTACTTTATCTGTTGCAAACCCTTTGAGGGAAATACCGTCTACTTTCTTAAGAAGATCTCCGGGTCTGATTCCGGCTTTATCTGCAGGGAATCCTTTGTATACCTCACTTATAATAACATAATCGCCGGTACTTCTTACCAGTGATCCAATACCGCCATATTTTCCTGTTGTCATAATGGTGAACTCATCAGCCTCCGATTCAGGAAAATAAACCGTATATGGATCGAGGGTTTTAAGCATGTTGTCTATCCCCGATTTTATTAATTTATCAGGATCAAAATCATCGACATAAAATGTATTGAGTTCCCTGAAAAGAGAAAAGAATATATCGAGGTTTTTAGCAATTTTGAAATCGCGGGTCTCCTGGGTAACCAGGAACCCGGTACTCACTCCCACAATCAGCAAAAGTGAAATCGCAATTATAAACTTGCCGGACCGTAATTTTTTCATATTAAATAAGACTTAAAATTTGAACGACGAAAATAAGGAGAATATTCGGGAAGTGTTTTGATAAAGAAACAATTAAGAGAAATTTAACAGTAAGAAGTCTTCATTCTTTCACTTCGGACTTGTTAAAACAATAAGCTTAGACACCACATCCTTTATCGACTTTTCAATCGTTTCATAATCCGGAACAACATTTCCCTTGATAATAACAATAAATGCAATCTGAATGTTTTGTGATGAAAGATGACTGTAAAGGACCTGTTTGTTTCTACGGTATGCCTCTCTCATTCTTCTTTTTATGAGATTCCGGGTTACAGCAAGGCTGAATCCTCTTTTTGAAACGCTGAAGGCAACCTGTGCTGGTTTTGGTAATGAAGACTGATCTTTTTTCCATACGACTTTAAAAAGCGAATTATGGAAAATGAAACCGGTCTCAAACAGTGCTTCGATTGTTTTTCGGCTGCAAAGTCTTTCGGACTTGTCAAACGTCTCCCTGATGATGTTCATGGATTACAAATTATACGGGTAAGTAGAGACGTGATGCATCGCGTCTCTACTTACTTTAAATTTTTATTGTATTCCTTCAGAAAATCATCGAGAGCCATGGTCATTGACGGGGCTTTAGGGTTTGGGGCATTTATGTCAAGCCTTAGGCCCTCGCTTTCCACTGCACAGGCTGTTGTTGGTCCGAATGCAGCAATTTTAATATCACCCTGGACAAAACCCGGAAAATTTTCTTTCAGTGATTTTATACCTGAAGGGCTATAGAAGACGAGAATATCGTAATCAAATTCTTTGAGTTCCGAGAAATCGGTGCTGATAGTTTTATATAAGGTACCGATAGAATACTTGATGTCATTTTTATCGAGCGATTCGGGGATCTCAGCATTATGTGGCTCGGAAAGAGGCACAAAGAAACTATCCTCACGATGTTTGATAATAACATCGATAAGATCCTGAAATTTCGCCTTACCATGAAATATTTTGCGTTTTCTGTAAACGATATACTTCTGAAGATAGAAAGCAACATTTTCTGTGATACAGAAATACTTCATGGTATCAGGAACAACGGACCGTAGTTCATTGCATATCCTGAAAAAATGATCTATGCCGGTTTTGCTTGTAAATATAACTGCAGAAAAATCGAGGATATTGATTTTTTGTTGTCTGAAATCTTTCGAAGATATTCCCTCAACCTGGTTAAATGGCTTAAAATCAACCTTAAGATTATATTTCCTTGCCAGTTCGAAATAAGGGGATTTCGGATTAAGGGGTTCTGGCTGCGACACTAAAATCTTCTTAATTTTCAATTCTTTAAAATTTAAGTTCAACTCAAAGTTACCCAACCCAATCTAAACAAGACCTGTAAAATATTTCGCAATTATTAAAACAGGAAGAATTTCCAGCGCACAAAGGTATAAAATCAAATAGAATATTGAAATATTCCTGTTTATAAATATTACTAACAGCCTTATTACTCTTATAAGGTATATCAGGCCCGCAATAATTATCCCGGCAATAATCAGATCTCCTGCAGAAATGATTCTGGTATAAGTGACCATTATCATTATTATACCTAAAAATACCGCGCTGTATCTGTACGATTGATATATGCTCAGAAGATATTCCCTGAAAACATCCCGTGTATCACTTGCGGCACCCGTAAGAAGGCATATTATATGCCTCAGCGTAATGGCTGAACTGATTATCCCCATTGTTATCAGCCAGATTATAAACCTCCTTGTACCCTGAGGGATAAGATCATAATACGCAATAACGGAGTATCCGAAAAGCCCTATAATCAGAAATGATACAAGATTCAGAACAGTTGACTGCCAGTAAAACAAAGCGCTCGATTCTCTCGATTTGGATTCATTTATGCCGTGGAACAGGAAAAATCTGGAAAATCCTGATGAAAAGCCTCCGGATGATTGTTTTACGAGGGAGAAAAGAAAAGCGGCCACAATAATAATCACTATCATCCAGTCGGTATGAAGCGGGTGTTGGGGCAATTCAATACCTGGTTTCAGGCTGTTTATGAGAATAGTCTGATCTACAGCCTGCTGCTGTTTGTTTTTTTCAATAAAGACAAAAGGAAACTGCTTGTAATAACCATAGCCAAGCCGGGTGATAAAATTATGAAAATCGTAAAAGGTTACATCTGCAATGCTGTTCCTGGTGCATACGGATGTGGTATCGGTATTTTCAGGAGTAATAATCTGACGGATGTAGCTTGATTTATGCTTTAGAGAATCTGATTGCCGGCTGACCCTAATAACACTGCCGGTATCTGTTTTAACACGGCCAGAGTCATGCATTAAACCAGTTTTATGTAGTGTGGTGTCTTGCTGATTATCTGATAAGGGTCTTATCATTATTTTTGGCCGTTTCAAAACACAAAAGTAATGATAATTATAAGAGATATTTCAAAATATCCCAATGCTGACAAATCAAAAATGATAACTCGGACAACCTGAGATCTCAGAAAGAATATTATTTGCCAGTTTGCTTGCACCGATTCTGAAGAGTGAATTATTTAGCCACTCATCCCCGAGGCAACTCTTAACGATATTATAATAGGAGATTGCATCCTCCGGTGTAGCTATTCCTCCGGCAGCTTTGAAGCCTACTTTTATACCTGTCTCAGAGTAAAAATTAGAAATTGCCCGGCACATAACGTAGGCTGCTTCAGGAGTTGCCGAAACAGGTGTTTTACCGGTAGAGGTTTTAATAAAATCCGCCCCCGCATCCATCGCAATCATAGAGGCTCTGAAGATGTGTTCATTGTCTCCGAGGAGACCTGATTCAATAATGACTTTAAGCTGTTTGCTACCAATCGACGCTTTTATTTCACGGATCTCATCGATTACCGAAACAAAATCATTTCCGAGAAATGCCCCCACAGGAATAACAATATCAATCTCATCAGCACCCGCCTCTACTGCCATCTTACATTCTGTAACCTTTAAAGATCTGAATGTTTGAGATGTTGGAAACGAACCTGCAACGGACGCTATTTTTACATTCCTTGCTGTTAATTTTTCTTTGACAAATGCAACATAATTCGGAAATACACAGATAGCAGCAATATTGGGGATGTTTGAGAAACGCCCTGAGAAACTATTTACTCTACCCGTAAAATGTATAATATGACTTTTATTGTCGGTAGTATTCAGACTGGTAAGATCGATCATGTTTAAAAGATTCATCATGAGATGCTTATCAGGAACATCCATTGTGGAAACTGAAGAATAGATTTTTTTAAGACCCTTCTTTATCTCAGTATCCGATGGACATGATTTAATTAATTTTTGATAAAGTTTTGGCATGTAATCAGTTGTTATCTGCAATTTATGTTATAAACCTGTTAAAAGAACGGGGTTAATATAATGCTTTTTGGATTCATAATATTTTTTTTTGAGAATTATGTTAAGACTCCTTAGTTTTACATGTCAGGTGAGTGATGCAAAAATGCTGCAAAGGTCGTAACCAGCAACACTGATCTTTTAAATGACTTATCCTGTTGTAATTCAGAATTCATTTGCAGTTATTTTTGATCTTCAATTTACTTATTCTCTGCTCTTTGTGTCGATAAGAATCGTAACCGGCCCATCATTAACCGACTCAATCTGCATCATAGCACCAAATTCTCCTGTTGCTACCTCCTTTCGAAGAAGCGATGACAGGTGATCAACAAATCTGCAATAAAGCGGTTTGGAGATTTCAGGCCGTGCCGCTTTTATGTAGGAAGGCCTGTTGCCCTTTTTTGTCTTAGCATGAAGAGTGAACTGGCTTATTACAAGTATTTCTCCACCGGTTTCGAGAATTGATAAATTCATTATATCATTATCATCATTGAGGATCCGCAGATTGACAATTTTGCTGCATAACCATTCAATATCGGTTTCATTATCGGTATCTTCAATGCCAAGAAGCACTAATAAACCAGGCCCGGTCTGGGATCTCAACTCTGTGTCTATCGTTACCGATGCCCTGCTGACTCGCTGGATTACTGCTCTCATTCTGTTATAAATATACTGATCAAATATATGCAATCAATTTCAAAATCATTTGAGTGTCGATTTATAT
>JBBRSO010000122.1:0-9471 GCA_038245405.1 Bacteroidales bacterium | reverse complement strand
GCCCGGGCAAATATAACACTCAAAGCAAAATATAGTCATGTTTACACTTTTATCTTAATTAAACCAATACGATAATTTAAGAACGAGTCCTCTGTTTTTAACGTTGAGATTAGATGGATAAGAGTTCTCTGTATACACTATAAACAGATCCGATACGGGAGCAAAACGCCATTGAAACCTTAGATTAAGGTTAAGATTGTTGATCTGATCATTATATTGTACAAGACTTGTGAAGAATATCTTATCGGTGAAAGTAAAATCAAGCCTTGGCCCTATAAGGAAAAATTCAGCACTTTTATAAGGTGAAGGCATTGATATATTATTGTAGGAAGATATAATCGCCAAACTGCCATATGGCTGAACCCTGTAATATAATTCAGCATTCACACTGGTTCGTGTTCCATTGTAAAAGCCCCCATACCGGCCACTGATAAACCAGTTGAATGTTTTACGGATGTCGGAAGTGTATGAAGCACCCATTTCTTTCCAGTTAAATTTTTCATTTTTCGGAAGTGGTATTCCATGGGTATTAGTAGGATCAAACGGAGCAAGAAGTTTAATAAATACATCCTTGATATCAACAGTGAGTACACTTTTATTCATCCATTCCACCATGTAGAGAAGTTGAGTCTCCCTGTCAGTCAGGTCCATTGAAGGATTAAAAAACATATCTATTTTCACAGAAGGACCATGATCAGTTATTTTGCTTCCGGAAGGATAAAATTTATATTGCAATATCGGATTCAACTCATAATATCCTTTCCTCCTAATGTAACCTACCTCTGCATTATATTTGGCTCCAACAAACGACTGATTAAGATTGATGTTCAGGTATTGAGTGGAATACCCGATATTTCCGGCGATAGCAGAAGCGTTACCTGTTACGCCGGGATAGATCGACTGATGGAAAAATGCTTTTCCGAGCCAGTGATTATTTGCACTTGCCAGGTTATATTCCACACCTGCAATGCGATTAAATCCGCTTTTTGCAAATGATGTATCATTGTTTAAATTCATCATCTGTTTGTTTACCAGGAATGCTGTTATGTTCGAATGGCTGAATACTTGTCGTTGTATTGCGGCTACCGTAAAGTTACCACCAACTACTGAATCATTCTGATTTGTCTGGATATCCATCAGACCAATCCTCCAGTCATTTCCAATCTTGCCACTTAGTCGTGCTCCTGCAAGAACCGAGCTTTCCAAACCGATGCGGCGGGAGAAGAAAGGACGCAGGTTGTCATTTCCAAGTTTAGCAAATAGATCGCTGTTCTCTAGATAAAACTGCCTCTTCTCGGGGAAAAACAATTCAAATCGATCAAGATTTGTAACCTGCCTGTCGACTTCAACCTGTGAATAATCAGGGTTTACAGTCAGATCAAGATTCATTGAAGTTGAGAGTATCACTTTGGCGTCGATACCTGCATTAGCTTTTGGTTTGAATCCTTCTCCGGCAAGTTTGTTTTGAGTTGTCTTTGCTGAAACATACGGTATTAATGAGAATCTTGGTCCTGATGATGGGAGCGGTTTGTCCCACAAAAGTGACCCGGCGAATGCAAGTGTAGCAGTCGCAAATTGTCGGGGCATAGGAGCCCAGCTCGATTTTTCATTTGACTTAAGATCAAGTCTGCTGAAATTTATTCCCCATTCTTTATCTCCTCCATTATAGCGAATGCTGCGGAATGGTATTGCAAATTCTATCACCCAGCGGTCTTTATAATTTTTTACAGCCGATCTCCATTTAATATCCCAGTCAAGGTTGACCAATCCCCCATTAGCCTGAACGCCATCCCACTGAGCGCCCGCAGCCGATATACCAAAGGCAAAGCCGTTTGTCTGATCATTGTATGTGTCTATAAATACAATGAAATTGTCATTTTTATTGAAGCTGAAATCGCGGCGAAGTGATTCAACGGGACGTTTTCCTTGAGTGGAATCATAACAGACTATTCCAAGATATAAAGTCGTTTCATTATATGTCATTCTTACTTCTGTCTGCGATTTTGCAAAACCGGTATCCGTTGGCTGAACGCGCTGGAAATGGTTTGCTTTATCGGCTGATTGCCATACTGGTTCATCGAGAATCCCGTCAACATTGATATTATTATCTGTCGAAGTTATTCTGATCTGATATTTTTCACGATTAATTCCTTTCGACTGTCCGGAAAGCATCGTATTAAAACACAGAAGAATAGCAGTAGTGAGTAATAAAGAAGGTCTGGGCATTGGATTTTTATGATTTTGACGCAAGGTAAAAAAAAGATCGAATTGATTTTTTTAAAATTTACATTAGATAATAAATATAAGTGCTAATACTTCGGTCTTGTGTTTTAATTACTCAATTTCACAATAATATTTATTTTGCGAATTATACATTTCTTTTGGGATTAATTAATTCTATTAATAACTTTGGCCGTTAATATAAAATAAATTAAAGATGGGAAATTTAGGAGCTACTGAGATTATTTTGATTTTACTGGTTGTAGTGCTTCTCTTTGGGGGCAGGAAAATTCCTGAACTTATGAAAGGGATTGGACAAGGCATGAAAGAATTCAAGAAAGCTTCCATTCTGGATGACGACGATAAAAAAAGCACAGAGCATAAAGAAGAAGAAAAGAAATAAAGCTTTTTATTCTTATGCCTTATAGTCTTTAAGGTATTATTCAGTCTGAAGTTTTATATTTTGGTGATTGTCTATGTTTTGTATGTTGCTCATAGCTGTAGGCTATTTCGAGCAGTACAGGTTCGTTCCATGCTTTCGAATAGAATGTTACACCCACAGGAAGATCATCAATAAACCCCATCGGTATTGTTATTGCCGGATAACCAGATATTGCTGCAAGGGATGAACTTCCCCCTACAAAATGATCACCAAGAATCAGATCTGTTTTCCATGCTGGCGAGCCGGTTGGTGTAACTATTGCATCGAGTTTATAGGTTGCCATAACCTTATCTATTCCATCTTCTCTGGTAGCTTTTGTCATTTTTGCAAGGGCTTTTTTGTATTCTGCAGAATTAAGATCCCCTTTCTTTTCCGCCTGCTCCAGAATGCTCTGATCAAAAAATCTCAATTCAATGCTGTCTGATTTGTTGAACTCTATCAGATCTTTAAGATTTTTGATAGCCAGATGGTTTTTATGTGCGTCAAAATATTTATTCAGCCCATCCTTAAACTCATAAAGCAATACCTGGTACGACGGGTCTTCATAATTCTCAGTCTTTGGGAATTCAATATCCACAATTTCAGCACCACCAGCTTTGAGGTCAGCAATCGCTTTCTTCATAAGGGTGTCAACTTTGTCTGAAAATCCCATCGATTTTTTATCAATACCAATCCTTTTACCCAGAAGACCATCTTTTTTTAGGAACTGGGAATAATCAGAAAATGATTTCCCGTTTGATAATATTGTCTTTTCATCAGTGGAATCAATTCCTGTCATAGTTCCAAGCGCCAGGGCGACATCTTCTACCGTTCTGCCCATTGGACCCGGGGTATCCTGAGTGAAAGAGATAGGTATGATTCCTGATCGGCTTATTAGTCCTACAGTAGGCTTAATTCCTACTATGCCATTATTATTTGAAGGACAAACAATTGAACCATTTGTCTCGGTCCCAATTGCAAACATGCAGAGATTAGCCGACACCGCTACTCCTGAGCCGGAGCTCGAGCCACACGGATTGCGATCCAGCACATAAGGATTCTTTGTCTGGCCACCAATACCGCTCCATCCGCTGGATGACATTTTAGCCCTGAAATTTGCCCACTCGCTGAGGTTTGACTTGCCTATTATAACTGCCCCGGCTTCCCTCAGTCTACGGGCTACATGACTGTCAGATTCCGGAAAGGAATTTTTTAATACAGTTGCACCGGCGGTAGTGGCCATCTTATCGTGTGTATCAATGTTATCCTTAAGAATTACCGGTACTCCGAATAACGGACCTCTTTGTTTGCCAGTACCGGCTTCTTTGTCGAGACTGTCGGCAATTAAAAATGCATCAGGGTTTACAATAATTACTGAATTCAGATGAGGACCGTTTTTGTCGAACTCATTGATCCGCTCAAGATAGGTATTCACCACATCCTTAACAGTATACGTTCCATCTTTGTATCCTTTTTGAAGCTGACTGATAGTTAGCTCTTCAATCCAGCTGTTATCTGGCTCTTTTGTAATTGTATTAACAGGTGATTTGCATGTTATAAACAACATAATCATCGAAACAGAAAGCATTGATAATTTCGTATATTTTTGTTTCATAATAGAATATTTAAAAATCCAATAAACTCAAATGCACCCAAAGGATGAGGAATAAGCTGTTACTCCATTTCGCCTTTAAAATTATGAAAATTAAATCAATTTGAATACATTTGTTGAAATCGTGATAAATCCAAAAAGTTCGAAAGCAACGATAAGAAATCCATTTTCATGATAGGTGATTAAATCTAATGATGAATCGGAATAATGAAAAATATTTATCTGCAGTTTCTTGATTATCAGTCCAGTAAAATTAGTCTGGTAATTGCCACTGTAACACGGACTCTGGGTTCCACTCCCCAGAAGCCAGGAAGCTCGGCATTGTTCGGTGAGAAAGAACTTAAAGCAGGAACTGTAGGTGGTGGATTTGTTGAAGGAAGAGTGACAAAGCTGGCATCAGAAGCGATTATTTCAAAAAAATCGGGACATTTTGTATTCGAGCTTGATAATGAGATCTCAAATAAAGAAGAGGCAATATGTGGTGGCCAGATCAGTGTATTACTCGATGCCAATCCAGGTAATTATATTGAGGTATTCGAACAGATCAGAAGTTCCATGATCAACCAGAAACCGGGAGTTTTAATAACAATGGTTACAAAATTCTCGGAAGATACTGTTTTGATTAACCGTTACTGGATGACGGAATCCATTACTCCGGCAATCCCTGAAGCTTTCGCCGGCGATGTTAAGTCTGCAGTAAGCGAAATGCTATTACAAAAAAGATCAGTGTCTTACAGCGAATTGGAGCTTTCAATACCCGGAGAGGAACCTTCATCTGTTTTCTTCTTTGAAGCTATTTTCCCTCCAGCTCAACTTATTATAGCCGGAGCGGGCCATATTGGGAGAGCATTGGCCCATCTGGCTGATATGGTAGATTTTGAGGTTACTGTTATTGATGACAGGCCGGAATTTGCAAACAAGAAAAATATTCCGGAGGCCCGACATGTTATTGTCGAAGATATAGGAAAGGCATTATCACAGCTGCATAAAGGCAGTAACACATATGTTGTGATTGTAACAAGAGGGCACAAGGATGACGCGGATGCTCTTCATTCCTGTATCGGAACAGATGTTGCCTTTACCGGTATGATCGGAAGTTTAAAGAAAATTTCTGTCATGAGATCTGATTTTATCGAAAAAGGATGGTCTACACCTGAACAATGGGAAAAAATTCATACCCCTGTTGGCATTGATATCAAATCAAAAACGGTGGAAGAGATTGCTGTTAGTATTACGGCACAGCTTATTTTGGCAAGGAACAGTAATTAAATGCTATATCTTTTTACAATGCATGGAATATGGTCAATCATTCTTGCGGCAGGTGAATCCAGAAGAATGGGATTCCCTAAGATGTTGTTACCATTTGGTGACACCACAATTATTGAAACCATAATACATAATGTGTCACAATCTGTTGCAAACGATATAATGGTTGTGCTCGGTGCTGAAAAAGAAGCAATAGCAGTTAAAGTAAAAAAAACTAACACGAGGTATTGCTTCAATGAAACATATAAAGATGGTATGCTGTCATCAGTAAAATGCGGCTTTAATAATATACCTTTTGATTTCAGTGCTGCACTGATCTTCCCTGGTGATCAGCCAATGATAACAACGATGACAATAAACAAAGTTGTTAATGCTTTCTTATTTTCAGGAAAAGGATTGATAATTCCTGTTCATAAAAATAAACACGGTCATCCACTTCTTATTGACAGGAAATATAAAAATGAAATAGAAAACATTAGTCCTTCAATAGGGTTACAGGCACTTGCTGACAGGTTCTCCAACGACGTTTTTGAGGTAAAAACAGATGATCCGGGTATTTTGAAGGATATAGACACCTATGAAGAATATTTGCAATGGAATTAATAAAAATATATAATCTATGGAAGAGACAATTAAATTTCAACTAAACGGGAAAAAAACGGAGACATTAATAGATCCCTCCGAGACTCTTTTGTGGGCGCTCAGGAATCATTTTGGCCTGACGGGAACAAAGTTTGGCTGCGGGCAGGGCTTTTGCGGTTCATGTACCGTTCTTATAGATAACGAAGCTGTCAGATCGTGCCAGTTATCGGTAGGAGAGGTTGCCGGCAAAAACGTAGTTACAATTGAAGGTCTCGCTGTGAATGGTAAACTCCATCCTCTTCAGAAGGCTTTCGTAGATCACGATGCTCTTCAATGCGGTTTTTGTACTCCGGGAATGATAATGAATGCTGCAGGCATGCTGATAAAAAATCCAACCCCTTCCCATAAAGAGATAAAAGAAGGAATGGAAAACAATCTCTGCAGGTGTGCAGCTCATTTGAGAATTGTGGATGCTGTAGAAACAGCTTCAAAAGAAATGAAAGGAGGGAAGTAACCATGAAAAAAGAAACGATAATAAAAGGTGAAAATATTAAGATTGAAAAGACTTCAGGAATGAAAAGGAGGGAGTTTTTTAAACTTCTTGGCGGCGGAATTTTTATCTTCATAAGGCCATGGGGTAATCTTGATCTTTTTGGAATGCCGGCCGACCAGGCCAGAAGTCTGCCGAAAGATTATAATGCCTTTCTTCGTATCGGTGAAGATGGTACTGTTACATGTTTCACCGGCAAGATTGAGATGGGACAGGGAATTATCACATCATTGCCTCAGATGATGGCTGACGAATTAAATGTCCCGCTGGGGAAAATAAAAATGGTTATGGGTGATACCGATCTTTGTCCTTATGATCAGGGAACCTGGGGATCGATGTCTACAAGGATATTCGGACCAAGCATGCGGGCTGCTGCAGCCGAAGCGAGAGGAGTGCTTATTGATCTTGCTTCTAAACAGCTTGGTGTTCCTGCATCCCGACTTGAGGTAAAAGACGGTATAATAACTGACAGTAAGAATTCAAAGAACTCAGTTAGCTACGCACAGCTTACAAAAGGGAAAAAAATCGAAAAATTTCTCGACGTGAAGCCTTCAGTGGAAGATTACAAGAAATTTACATATGTAGGTAAATCATATAACCATAGTGATGCTGAGCTAAAGGTTACAGGCAAAGCAATATATACGGGTGATATCAAAATCCCGGGAATGGTTTTTGCACGGATCCTGCGTCCTTCCTCACATGGAGCAAAAATGACCAGTGTGGATTATTCGGCTGCTGAAAAGATTTCAGGGACAAAGGTTATGAGAGACGGTGACCTTATTGTTGTGTTTAATGAGAACCATGATAAAGCTGATGAAGCAATTGCTAAAATAAATGCTCAGTATTCTTTTAACGAATTGCCTGTTAATGAAAAAACAATTTTCGATTACATGCTCAAGGCTGATTCAAATGTAAATGTTCTCAGATCGGATGGTAATCTTGATACCGGTCGTAAGCTTTGTGATAAAGTATTTGAGTCTGAATTTCATGATCCTTATCTGGCACATACACCGATAGAAACACATTCAGCACTTGCACAATTTGAAGGTGATAAGGTAACAGTGTGGGCATCGACGCAATCTCCGTTCGGTTTAAGAGACAGTATAATGAGAGAACTTTCGCTTACTGCTGATAAAGTCAGAGTTATTACTCCTTTCGTGGGTGGTGGATTTGGCGGGAAAGGAGCATTTCAGCAGGGTATCGAAGCCGCAAAACTGGCAAAACTTTCAGGTAAACCGGTAATGCTCGTCTGGACAAGAGATGAAGAGTTTTTCTACGACACTTTTCATCCTGCAGGCGTTATTAAACTGCAATCAGGTATAGATAAGGCTGGATTAATAAAATACTGGGATTATAATCTATTTTATGGAGGGTCACGTGGTTCGGATGCTATTTATGAGATTCCGAATGTGAAAATAACAGAGCACGGTCAGAAGAGAGGTGCACCTGCTGTACATCCTTTTGGAACAGGTGCCTGGCGTGCTCCAAACGCTAATTCAAATACATTTGCAAGAGAAGTACAGATAGATATTATGGCTTCGGCTGCCGGCATCGATCCGCTCGAATTCAGATTGAAAAATCTGAAAGACGAAAAAATGATTGCCTGCCTTAAAGCTGTTGCAGATAAGTTCGGATATGTTGCCGGAAAAGGGCCGGGTGGCAGAGGTTATGGAATAGCAGTTGGTACCGATGCAGGCACATGGGTTGCCCATATGGCTGAGGTAAAAGTAGATAAAAGCACTGGGAAGGTAGAGGTGGTTCGTATAGTTTGCGCCCAGGATATGGGATTATGTGTAAATCCTGAAGGAGCTATCATCCAGATGGAGGGATGTATAATGATGGGCCTGGGTTACACATTTACCGAGGAGGTTGTTTTTGAAGGAGGCAATATAGGAAATCGTGGATTTGACACTTATACCATACCGCATTTCTCATGGTTGCCAAAAATTGAAACCGTGATTCTTGATAGACAGGATAAGCCACCACAAGGCGGAGGTGAACCGGCAATAATTGCTATCGGCGCTGTTGTTGCAAATGCAATTTTCGACGCAACGGGTGCCAGGCTTTACCAAATGCCAATGACACCTGAAAGGGTTCTGGAAGCACTAAAAAAGGTTAAAGCATAAACATAAAGAGCGTGGCTACACTGTACAACCAAGTGTAATTTTATCAATTACAATTATTACAAATATATCAGAAGAAAGATAAGGGGGAGTATTATTCCTGCTATTGTAAGAATAGCTCCCCTTCTTGTTATTCCGTTTTTACCTTTGACAATAAATAATCCTGTAATAGTCACTGCAATAAGCGCAAGGCAGAAAATATCACTGAAGTATTTCCACCATTTCCCTGGATTATAGTGCAGGAAATTTAGCTGGTAAAACAGAGGTCTTTTTGTAATTCTTTGAATAACACCTTCACCTGTTACTGTATTTATATTAACCAGTCCACCGTCAATAAATATTGTAACCTTATCGCCTTTTGGAAAATATAACGTCTTAAAATTTCCTTCCAAATGTAGCGTTCGGAGAATATTCATTGCAGAATCTTCATTAAATGTCTCCCTCGTAATTCTGACATTTGAAATGAAGAGTCTGTTATCGAAAACATAGTTGGGATTCCAATCGTTTTTGTGGTTTAATGCTATACCCGACAGTGCATAGATGATCGTTAAACCTGCTATAAGATATCCAATATCGCGGTGGGAAACCCTGTTAAGCTTCGAAAGATTCATTTGTTTTACTAAACTTACAAAGGGTATCTCAACTAATATGATAACTTATTTTACAGTGTGACTACTGTACTGCATTCTGATATCAG
>JBBRSO010000121.1:0-9485 GCA_038245405.1 Bacteroidales bacterium | reverse complement strand
TTTGCGAGTGGGATACCATAAAAGGCCTGACCTTCAACGCCGTAATGCGCGGTAATCACTCCCATAATAACCTGTACCAGCAAAAGAGCTGAAACAATCCAGAAATATTTTATTGTAGCTTTTTGCGAAGGAGTCTGTATTTCTTTTAACAACGGGAATATCAATGGAACCGTTTCTGGCTGTTCATCACGCCTCCGGGCATAATACCAAACCATCAGACCAATTCCGGCAATAAGGACTATCACACTGAATCCTGTCCAGAGAAGAAGCGATCCTGATGGTCTGTTACCAACCAATTCTTCTGCGGGCCAGTTGTTTGTATAGGTTATTTCCTGTCCCGGTCTCTGTGTAACACATGCCCACGATATCCAGAAAAAGAAACTGTTAAGAAGTGGTAAACGGGCCGGATCTTTTATAGAGTTAAGAGGTATACTATAGGCATCACGCAGATTTGCCAGATCCTTGTCATCAGTAAATAATCCTGCATAGAACTTACTGTTCGATGCAATTGCCTCAGCCCTCAACTCCGAAACAGTGAGTATTCCTGTTGCAGCATCATAGGTATTTTTCCGAAGATCCTTCTGAAGGGAAATTTTCAGGAAAGCCTGCCGTTCTTCGCTTAAATCTTTATAAAGAACTCCATCCTGATACATCGAAAGCTTATTCAGAATATATAAAGCTTCCTTATGGAGCCAGTCAGCGCTCCAGTCCGGAGCAATATAAGCGCCATGTCCCCACACGGTTCCAATTTCCTGACCGCCCAGCGACTGCCATACATTCTGGCCATCCCTGATGTCCTGTCCGGTAAATAATACTTTGCCGTCAGGCGTCACCACTTTTACAGGAATGGGAGGAGCCATCTTATAGATCTCCCTTCCGAAGTAAAGCAATATTGAAAAGGATATCACCATAACTGCAATAAATCCAATCCAAAGTTTTCTTGTTGTCATGTTTTTAATTTTTAGAGGTCCGTTAGAATTAGTATATGAAATATCAGCTCAATTCAGATGCTGCATTCATTGCCTTAGGAAATAAAATATTGTTTTCGAGATGCACATGTATATGCAAATCATCCTCAAATTCCCGGAGGAGCCTGAATGTCACATGATAAGTATTACACCCATCAGAGGGAACAACGTATCCCGATGTAATTACATTAATTTTATCCATTGCCCCGCCTGCAAACTCGTGCTCAGCTGATAATCTTTTTATTTCAGATTTAATAATAGCTCCTGCATTTCCATGTTCTGAACTGAAAGCTTTTTTAATTGCCGGAAATAAGACTTCTTCTTCATTCTTCAAATGCTGAAGCAATTCTTTATTTATCTGTGAAAAAAGGTCTGCCACGGTAATGAGTTCAGGATGATTCTTACCATGCACATCGGCAATTTTCTGAGTATAAAACACCAGATCGGGTAAGGATTTCAGAACATATTTATGATGTGTATTTACAATGTAGTCGGAGAGGAAGACTGGATCCCATTCAATAAAATTCTGATTTGAGGTATCCGGTTCAGATTTTAATTTCTCAAGCCTTAAAAGTAAGTCTGACTTGTTAATCCCTTTTCCCATACATGTCTGGTCTATGGTTTGTTTTCCGCCGCAGCAAAAATCTATCCCCGCTTCCCTGAATATGGAAGCCGTTCTGAAGTCTGAAGCTACTATTTCACCTATTGTCATATCTTTCATATATTAATAATTTTCAATGCGGCAAAGCTATAATAAATTATTAAAAGACTAAAAGGTCTTTTGGTAATTTTTTTAAAATATTTTTATTATTTTTGCATCATCACGAATAATAATTCTATTTGTTCAACAAAGAGACTGAATACGCATTAAGAGGCCTGGTTTATATTAAGTTACAGAACCTGAAATCACGCCGCCCCGGTACTGCTGAGGTAGCCAAAGAAATTGATGCACCTCCTTTCTATACGGCAAAAATTTTACAACGGCTTGTCAGAGCCGGCTTTCTCAGATCAATGAAAGGCAAAGGAGGAGGGTTTTTCTTTGAACCGGGGAAGCCTGAAATTCCTCTTAAGCAACTCATTGCTGCAATAGAAGGAGACAGTTCGTTTGCCGGATGTGGTTTTGGACTTAAGCATTGTGATACTAATAATCCCTGTCCGCTGCATGATAAATACGCATCGGTAAGAGAATCGATTAATAAGATGGTTTCTGAAGAAACAGTTCAGGGGCTTGCTGAGAAAGTGTATAAAAAGGAACTTGCATCAATTGGATTGACCTGAATAACAATTAATAAATAAATTTTGAAACAAATGAGTGAAATAATAAACAACTCAGAAAAACGGAAAGATCTGTTAAAGCACATGATTCTGCAGCTTCACAAAGGCGAAGCTCCTGATCTTGTAAAGAAAAGACTTGTAGATCTCTTACAATCAATTCCGTATGACGAGGTCGTTGAAGTAGAACAGGAACTGATTGCCGGGGGTCTTCCCGTAGAGGAAGTACTAAAACTCTGCGATATTCATCAGATGGTCCTAGACGGACACATCGACCAGAGCGGAGCGAAAGCAATCCCTGAAGGTCACCCTGTGGATACTTTTATAAAAGAGAACGACGAGCTTGAAAAGGTGATTCACAATATAGAAAAACTCATGGCCTCATTAAAAGATATTAAAGGGTCGGATGAAATAAATAAATGGCTGATAAAAGTACATACCCAGCTTAACAGCCTTATGGATGTAGACAAGCATTATAAGAAAAAAGAATACCTCTTATTTCCGTTCCTTGAAAAATATGAAATTACGGGTCCTCCAAAAGTAATGTGGGGGAAACATGATGAAATCAGATTACTACTTAAGGCAGCAATTGAATCTGTTAGCACAAAGGAAGAAGTAAGTGGTGACGAAGCTCAGTCAATCTCAGAATTCATTCTGCACCCTGCTGTAAAGGGGATTTCTGATATGATCTCGAAAGAAGAGGAAATCCTTTTACCTATGTCGATGGATAAATTGACAGATGAAGACTGGTATTCAATTTATCGTCAGACCAATGAGTTCGGTTATTGTCTCTACGACCCACAGATTGAATGGAAGCCTGCAGGCATAGAAATAAGTCAGGTAAGTTACAACACCGGTAATAATATCCAGCTCTCAACAGGCAGCTTCAGTATAAATGAGATGGAAACTTTGTTTAAGAGCCTGCCAATAGATATCACCTTTGTTGATAAAGATGATAAGGTGAAATTTTTTAGTCTTGGCCCCGATCGTGTATTCTCTAGAAACAGGGCTATCATTGGACGCGATGTAAGAATGTGCCATCCTCCTTCAAGCGTTCATATAGTGGAACAGATACTGACGGATTTTAAGAGCGGGAAAGAAAATAGTGCAGCATTCTGGATCTCGATGATGGGCAAATTTATTTACATAGAATATTTTGCATTACGCGGCGGAGAAGGCGAGTACCTGGGAACAGTGGAGTTTACCCAGGATCTGACTAAGCTGCGTAGTCTGGAAGGCGAACAACGGCTCCTATCCTATTCAGCAAAAGCTTAAACAATGAAATCATGGTCATAATTACACCGAAAACAAAGATCGGGGTGCTTCTTGAAAGTTATCCTGGTCTCGAATCTGTTTTGATCAGTATGTCGCCCGCTTTTGCAAAACTTAAGAATCCGGTATTGCGGAAAACCGTGGCCAGAGTGGCATCTATTCAACAGATAGCTGCTGTTGGGGGATTAAATGCCGACGAAATTGTTAACCGTTTGAGGAAGGAGGTTGGCCAGACTACCGGTGAGGAAGAATCTTCAGAGTCAGAAAACCTGTCTGCAGACATACCGGCATGGTTTGATGAAATGAAAATTGTCATTAGATTCGATGCCTCACCTGTTATCAACTCAGGAGGCAGCCCCATGATTGATATCCTCAACCGGACAAAAGAAATGAACCCAGGTGAAATTTTTGAACTGATGACACCTTTTGTTCCAGCACCCATTATTGACATGCTAAAATCGAAAGGATTTAAGGTTTATACAAGGTCGGGAGACCAAAATGTTATGAGTTATATTTCCAAGTGATTTAAATATTTTACTCTTCTGTAACCAATTTCATTTCTTTTCGTTTAAATTTATGATGAGAAAGATATTTACAATCCGCTACGAGTATGCCGTACAGAAGATTACCGAATACCGATACTGCCAGGATAAAGGCAATGAAGACTGCCCTCGTAAAGGGTAAAGAGCTGCCACCCAACAAGCTGGCGTTTTCTTCAAAGACAATTGTCAACCTTCAGAGGTTTTTACCCCAGTTTGACCACAACCTTCAATTGTACCGTCATGCTCTTTCTACACAGAATAAAAAAAGCAAGGACTATAATGAAACCTTAAGGAAATCACGTGTTTATCTGACACATTTCATAAGGGTAATGAACATGTCAATTTTCCGTGGTGACCTTCCTGCAGAAACAAGAGCATTTTATGGGCTGGCTACTGACGAATCGACCGTCCCTTCCTTCACTACCGAAAATGAGCTTATGAGTTGGGGAAGAAGAATAATTGAGGGGGAAGAATTTCGTATAAAAAAAGGTGGAAGTCCCATTACTAATCCGACAATAGCAGTTGTTAAGGTAAGATTTGAAAACTTTATTGAGGCATGGACCTTTCATAATACCATGGCAAAAAGGACTCTTGATTACACCGAAAAAAATTATATCCTGAGAAAGGAAGCAGACGAAATCATACTGAAGCTCTGGAATGAAATTGAAAATACCTACAGTTCATACCCGGAAGACGTCAGAAAGAACCTGTGTGAAGAATATGGAATAATATATTTTTACAGAAAAGGTGAGCTTGACAAAATTGATGCTGAAAAGGCAGATGCTGAATTAGCAGTTACAGACAAAGCTGACGCTGCAGAGCCACCCTTAAACGCATGGTCATAATACCGGGGATGATCTGTTTTCAACCTTTAGATTATTATCCTGGTCCTTTTTCTGATTCCGGAACCATAGCATTATAAAAAATATTATTGCCAATGGAATCGGTATGATAAGTGCCTGTTTCCATAACACAATATCAGGTGTATCATTAAGTGCACTCGCTCCTTTTATATAAGTTAAAACTACAGGAAAAGCATTATTTATAAAATGTGCTATTATTGGCAGCCAGAGAGTTCCGCTCCATAAATACAGATACCCAAAAGCAAGTCCAAGAATAAGTCGTGGCAAAAATCCAAGAAACTGGAGATGAACGGCACTGAAAACAATGGCCGTGAACCAGATCCCAATATGAACCGATTTAAATAACCTGCCAAAGATCTTCTGCAATACTCCTCTGAAAATCAATTCTTCGGCAATAGCAGGTACTATCGCGATAGTTATAAGATTTAATATCATCCCCCATATGCTAACCGAATTAATCAAAGTGTCAATGAGGTTATCGGCGGTTTTCTCTTTCTCCAGCATCCAGTTTTCGATGCCTGACAGCGATGATGGAAGATGAATCGAAGAGTTGATCTCTCCCGTGAAACTTGTTATGGGGAACATACAGAAGGTCAGGATCACAACAAGACCCATATCTTTCATAGAGGGTATTGAAAAACCCGACGACTTAATTCCATTTTCTCTGTGCATAAGATATAGAACCAAAACCGATGGAATCAGAAGCAGGGAAAGATCCTGAACAATAAGAATATATCTTAGAAATGAAACATCTCTTCCGGTAAAATTGGCGGAAGACCCCATTAACAACCTGATATCCGTGCCGAATATCGCCGTACCTGCAAGTGTCAGCAGAATTGTAAGCACTGAACCAATGCCAATTATCATCAGCATCGTCACAAACAGTTGAAACAACGGCGTTTGTTCCGATAAATTCAGAAGTCTTGACTTGTCACTCATTTTACTAATTTTGCAGTCGCTTAAATATAAACAAATTTCAGGTTTTGAAGATAGCTGATATATCTCTGCGTGAATTCCCGCTTTTTCTTGCTCCGATGGAGGATATAACTGATCCTTCATTCAGAATGATCTGCAAGATGAACGGGGCTGATTTTATGTATACCGAATTTATTTCATCTGATGGTCTTATCCGCGACGGACAAAAGAGTGTAAAGAAGCTCGATATATATGACTTTGAGAGACCTGTTGGCATACAGCTTTATGGACATTTAATTGGTTCGATGGTGGAGGCTGCCCTCATTGCTGAACAGGCTAAGCCGGAGCTGATCGATATAAACTTTGGCTGTCCGGTGAAAAAAATCGCAAACCGTGGCGCCGGTGCCGGGATGTTACGCACTATACCACTTATGATTGAGATGACCGAAGCAATAGTAAAAGCGGTCAAGCTCCCGGTAACAGTCAAGACACGTCTTGGCTGGGATGATGAAAATAAAAATATCGTTGAAATTGCTGAACAATTGCAGGACATTGGCATTAAGGCGTTAACGGTACATGGAAGAACCAGGTCACAATTCTATAAAGGTGAAGCAGACTGGACACTCATCGGGAAGGTTAAAAATAATTCCAGAATGAAGATTCCGATTATTGGCAATGGTGACATCGATGGCCCTGTAAAAGCAAAAGAAATGTTCGACAGGTATGGTGTTGACGGAATAATGATAGGCAGGGCTACCGTAGGCCGTCCATGGATATTTCGCGAGATCCGCCATTATCTCGATACCGGTGAGCTGTTACCCGAACCATCTGTTAATGAAAAAGCCGATCTGGCACTACAGCACATTGATAAATCATTGCAATATAAAGAAGGGAAAAGAGCAATTTTTGAGATGCGAAGACATCTTTCAAATTACTTTAAAGGACTGCCTCATTTCAAAGAAACACGGCTAAAACTTCTTACCGCAGTGGATGTGGATGATATAAAGAAAATGATTGAAGATATCAGAAGCAAATGGGGAGATTTCAGGTCTGAAGATAAAACTTCAATCTATAATATTTAAATTTTCGCAACCTTCTTCTGTACATTGATTTTTCTGAACAAAGCTGATAAATCCCATTTGAAAATCCACTTGAGTATCCAGATAAAAAGTATCCCTGATATAATAAGCCCTAGGAATTCACTCCACGGTTTAGTGGTAAGCTGGACATAAACGGCTGGTGTCTGAAGACTTGAAGATTCACTGGTTACCATTATGCATAGAAAAATATTATTTGCAGCATGCGCACCCATTGCGGCTTCAATTCCATCATCAAAAATCGTCGCTAACCCAAATATTAGTCCAAAGGTTATATACTGTGGCATCATAGCAAAAAATCCAAACTCTTTTACTTCCGGATTAAATGCATGCAAAAGACCAAAAAGGACAGAGGTCATAACTAATGGAAACCATCTGTTTTTTAACAACACCGCAAACCCCTGCATCAGGTATCCTCTGAACACTACCTCTTCCAACCCTGCCTGAAAGGGAATAAATAGAAATGATATAAGAGCAAGAATTAATAATGAGGATGTGCGGGTGTTAATCGTATAGTTAGATGGGTCGAATTTTAAATAAATGAAAAGATAAATAGCTGACAGCAAAAACCATACAAGCCCTGAAACAAAAAATCTGTTCCATCTTATTTTTGAAGTCCCATTTATTATTACTCTGATGGTTCTGCTGTTAAGTGGCCTAATGAGCAATAGAAATGCTATCAATCCCGTCAAAGACGGGATCATCATAACGATAAATCCCATTATAGGGCTAAAACCAAGGATTGCCATATTAGTGGGATTAGCAGCAATCTGAGAATATACAGTTGGATCAGAATGTGCCTTAATAGCCACAGCTATCAGCATCGGAATAGAACCGATACTGTTTGCAACTATCAAAACAATAAGCAACATTAAGAGATACCGCCACGCTGAATTCTTCCCTGTGAATGATGACTCAAGATGATTCATAATAAATTTTTAATCAGAATTCCGAACTGGTCCGTTTTGGATGATCGATAGAATAGTGAAGCCCTCTGCTTTCCTGTCTGTTCTTCGCCATTTTTATTATAAGATATGCCACATTTATAAGATTCCTCAGCTCGCATATCTTTTTTGAGATCAGTGATCGCTTGTAAAGGCTTTCATTTTCATTATAAATTATTTCAAGTCGTATCAGAGCCCTTTCAAGCCTCATATCGGATCTTACAATTCCTACATAGTTGCTCATTATCATCTGGACTTCCTTATAATTCTGAGTTACCAGTACCATTTCCTCCAGATGGGTGGTGCCTTTATAATCCCAGTTAGGAATCCTTTCTTCAAAAGTGAGTTCTTTCAAGCGTTGACCCGAGTGCTGAGCTGCCCTGTGAGCATAAACTGCAGCTTCTATCAGGGAATTTGATGCAAGCCTGTTAGCGCCATGCAGACCTGTTGAAGAAGCTTCGCCCAGTGCATATAGCCGGTTTATATTGCTCTGTCCGTCCATATCAACCTTTATTCCACCACACGAATAATGTGCTGCAGGAACAACCGGGATCATGTCTTTTGTAATGTCGATACCGCGGGCAAGGCAATGTTCATAAACATTAGGAAAATGATCTTTCAATCCAAAGGGTTCAAGATGAGTGCAATCGAGCCAGGCATGATCATCGCCCCAGATTTTCATTTCATTGTCAATAGCCCTTGCTACTATATCACGCGGAGCAAGCGATTCTCTGCTATCGTACCTCTTCATGAATCTTTCCCCTGCCATGTTCTTAAGGACAGCTCCATATCCGCGCAAGGCTTCAGTAATAAGAAAAGAAGGTCTCGTATTCGGATCCCATAACGAAGTTGGATGGAATTGTACAAATTCCATGTTCTCAATGTTTCCTTTTGCCCTGTAAACCATTGCTATACCATCGCCTGTTGCTATTTCCGGATTGGTGGTTGTCATATAAACATTGCCCATCCCCCCGGTAGCTATAACTGTAACCCTTGAAAGAAATGTTATGACTTTCTGGTTAACCAGGTCAGCCACATAAGCTCCGAAACATTTAATATCGGGATTATTTCTTTTCAATACATCTCCCAGGTGATGCTGTGTAAGTATCTCAATGGCAAAGTGCTGTTCATAAACCGTTATGTTTGGTTCTCTTCTGACCTGCTCTACAAGAGTGCTTTCGATTATCTCACCAGTTTTATCTTTATGATGCAGGATCCTGTACTCAGTATGTCCTCCTTCTTTTGCGAGATCATAGGAACCATCATCTCTCCTGTCGAATGACACACCCAGAGCTATCAGATCTTTAATCCTGGCCGGAGCTTCCTCAACAACCATTCGCACCACTTCTTCATTGCAATAGCCGTCGCCTGCAATGAGTGTGTCTTTTATATGTTTCTCAAAATTATCGGGTTCGCTGAAAACAGCAGCAATCCCACCCTGGGCATATTTGGTATTTGAATCCTCCAGCCCCGCTTTTGTGACAACAGACACCTTCCCGAATTTTGCAGCTTTAAGTGCGAAGGTAAGCCCTGCTATACCTGAACCTATGACAAGGAAATCAGTTTTTTGTTTCATGTTCCCTGAATGAAATGAGTGGCAAAGATACAAATT
>JBBRSO010000120.1:0-9498 GCA_038245405.1 Bacteroidales bacterium | reverse complement strand
CATACCGATGGGTACGACGTTCCTGGTTCAGTTGACTGGACACAAAATCCTTATTATTCTTACAGTATAAATCAGAAATTTGAGATCACCCCTTCAGCAAATCTTTCATTAGTTCCCTATTTCACTTATTATCAGTTTGAAAGAGGAAATGAAGGTCCACGGCCAGTCCATGATCTTTATACTGATATTAACGCAGGCCTGAAGGGGCAATACTTTTTTGGAAAAAATTCACTCGAATTCTCATATTACAGGGATCGGTACAATACATATAGCATACTTGAGCGGCTAAATAACCGGAGAGATACTGCATCTTATGATATTATACAAACTGCAAGAGTCCAGGGGAATCTGCACTTTTCCGACAAAAACAGTCTCACAGCCGGATTGGAATATAATCACGAAGATCTTCTCTCCGCAAGGATTGAAAAGGGATTGAAGGGTGCTAATGAATCTGTCATTTATCTGCAGGAAGACATTCGCCTTGGTGAACGTTGGAACATAATAGCAGGTGTTCGTACAAGTATACACAGCAATTACGGTTTTAATGCTGCTCCAAAACTTTCAGTGATGTTCCGGCAGGAGCTTTTAAATTTCAGAGCATCTGCAGGTAACGGTTTCAGGTCTCCCGCACTGAAAGAGCTGTACCTTAATTTTGACCATTTCGGAGAATTCAAGGTGTTGGGCAATCCATTGCTGAAACCAGAATCTTCCAAATATATTTCAGGATCGGTTGAATTCATAAGACCCTGGAACAATTCATCAGTAACAATTTATAAAAATGTTCTTTCAGACGTGATAATAGATCATATACTGCCCTTAACTGATTCGGCAGCATTACTTACACACCAGTATGAAAATGTTGCCAGCGCATCTGTTTATGGGGTCGATATTATTTCAAAACAAAAGATAACAGAAGGTTTGTGGATTAACGCCGGATATAGCTATGTTCATTCAGTTGATCATGAGACACATCTCCAGTTATACGGAACCACAAAGAATTCAGGGAACATCTCTGCGGATTATAATTTAAGAACCAGGAATCATTCTTATAGTGCACAGCTCTACTGTAAGCTGATGGGCAAGAAATTTTATCTCGATCCTGATGATGGATCAATTGTTTATGACCGGTCTTTCGCCTCGTGGCGGCTTACTCTTTCACATGAATATAAATGGCTGAGGATTTCAGCAGGCCTGGATAATATATTTGGTTTGGTAATCCCTACCAATATCGATTTCATTTCCCCTGGAAGAAGATTTTTTGTGGGTATGAATATTGATTTCGGGAAAATAAAATGATCTCATCACCCTGCCCCATAGCCGGCAACCTAAGAGATTTTAACCGAAATTTAATAGGATAAATATCCCCTTCTTTTTTTGAAGGAGGGGTGGCCCGGACAGAAATGTGCGACAAATGAGAATAGCTCGTACCGGGACGGGGTGGTTTTTAGTTCCGTTGTGAACTATGAAACTATTTCCATAGAGCGGCTTCAGCCGAAGTCGAGTTATTCCTCAACCATTTGCGTTTAGTTTCAAGATATTTCCTGTTAAATATGTGATCCTTCTTTTCCACATTGCAAAGGTCTGCCATTTTTTGGATTGTTTCCCGTGAATAAACCACCCCGGCCCGGAAGCAATTTTTTAGGATTTCCGTAAATCCGTATCCGGGCCACCCCTCCTTTGAAAGGAGGGGAAGTTTAACCTATTGTAATTCTGTACTTTATATCTTAGGTTGACGGCTATGGGGTAGGGGGTGAGGTTACTTTACTTCTTCTTCTTCTTCTTCTTCATCGTTACTTTCAAGCTTTGCAAACTGAAGCGGTTTCTTAAAGAAGTTAGTTCTGTAAGCGCCATAGATCAGTCCTAATGAAAGCCAGCTGATACCTACAATCTTTGCTTTTATTCCAAGGCTGTACCAGAGGTAGAAACAGACAGTAAATCCAAGAAGCGGCACGATGAGATATGTGAAACGCTTTTTTTCAGCTTTGAGGTAATAATGAATAAAAGCTGAAAGATTCACCCCCATGAATGCTATAAGTGCTCCAAAATTAAGTAATTGCGCTCCAAGAGGATAGCTGAGGATGAAAACTCCAACCAGCACTATCGCCCCAACAAGAATAATATTATTTGAAGGGATATGTGTCTTTGGATTTATTGCAGCGAAGAATTTATTAGGAATTGCATGGTCTCTTCCCATACCATATAAAAGGCGTCCTGCTCCAAGGTGAGCACCTGATCCTGATCCTATAGTAGCTATAAGCAAAGCAATATTAACCGTGTGAAAGAGCCATTGACCGCCAGCTCTGCCAGCAATATAAACAAATGCTGTATCCTGATCAGGGAAAGTTGTTGATGGCCACACCATCTGCGCAAAATATACCTGGACCGATGCAAGAACACCCGTTATAACGCACACCAGCACTGTGGCAAGAAGAATATTCCGGCGAGGATTATGTACCTCTTCCGACAAGGTTGAAATGCCATCGAAACCGATATAGGTAAGAACTGCAAGAGAGGCTCCCGCTGATACGGATGAAAGGACGAAAGTTTTAGGATCGTAAAATGGCCGGGTCCAATCCGCGGCATTAGCCGGAGGATTGATAAAGAGATAGCGGACTGCTGCTCCAAGGAATAGTATAATAACCACACCCAGACCTGTTGCGATAATATAATTTGTGCGCGAGCTTGATTCTATACCGCGTAAGTTCATTACTGTAAACAAACATGCAAAAGCAACTGCATAAACTCCATAAGGTATTTCCGGAATAAGGTTCATAGCTGCCTTGCTAATCCAGATAACACAAATAATCGGATTCATGATGTAATCGAAAATCATACCCCAACCAACAAAATAACCCAGAGATGGATGAATCGCCCTGCTCACATAAGCGTATGCCGACCCTGAACTAGGATAAACATTGGCCATCCTTCCATAACTTATAGCAGTGAACAACATGGCAAACATACCAATGAGGATTGTGGTAACAACATGACCTTTGGCCAGAGTGGCTGCCGCGCCGAATAACGGCATTGGTGCAGTTGGCTGTATTAGAATAATCCCATAGAGCACAAGGGACGAAAGTCCGAGAACCCTTTTTAATCCGGGTCCGGAAGAGGATGAAGATTTTATATCACTCATAGTTTAAGGTTGAGATAAAGATTATGGCCATAAACCTAATAATTATTAAGCTAATTCATTAACTTTATTAGCTCCAAAATATAAATTTATTTTACAAACAAAGCCATTGAAATGAAAACTCCCCTTTTCTTCGCCACCATATTTATGGTGTTTTTAGCTCTTCCTGGAAAATCGCAGACACCGGAAGGAGAGAAACTTATCTTAAGGGAAAACTGGGCAATCCGGTCCTCCAAAGACTTGTCAGTCGGTGGAAAAGCTATTTCCGCTGCCGGCTATAAAACTGATGGCTGGTATCCAACAACAGTACCTTCAACTGTTCTGGCTGCCCTGGTTGCAAATAAAGTTTACATCGACCCATATTTTGGAACGAATATTAATGATATTCCCGGGAAAATCACCGACAGGAGATATGAAATGCCGGAAGGAAGTCCCTTCAAAGTAGCATGGTGGTACAGGACTGAATTCAAAATTCCGTCAGATTACAGGAAGAAACACACATGGCTGCAATTTCATAGCATAAATTATAAAGCAAATATCTGGCTGAATGGAAAGCTGATAGCCGATACGACATCTGTTGAAGGTGCATATCGCTTAATAAACCTCGATATTTCAAAAGCTGCAGTACCTGGTGAAACAAACTGTCTTGCACTCGAGATATTCCCTCCCAAAGGATTGGATCTTACAATCACATGGGTCGACTGGAATCCAACACCACCCGATCGGGGCATGGGTATATGGTATGACGTAGCAATACATTCTACCGGAGGTGTGGCAGTTGAAAACCCGCATGTTGTTACAAAACTGAATCTTCCTTCGACTAATGAAGCCCGGCTGACAATATCTGCAGAAGTGAAAAACGCCGAAAATAAAAAGGTAACCGGCTTACTAAAAGGAACAATTGAAGACATTACATTTTCAAAGTATATCACACTCCAGCCAGGAGAGAGAAAACTGATTGTTTTCGAACCTGGTGAGTTCCAACAGCTCATAATATCAAATCCGCGTCTTTGGTGGCCCCATACCGTTGGTCCACAGAATCTCTACGACCTGAATCTTAGTTTCGATGCCTGGGGAAAGACAAGCGATAAAAAAACTGTCAGGTTCGGAATACGTGAAATCACCTCATGGATGAATAATTTTGATAAGAGCCATACAAAAGTTTTCCAGATCAACGGCAAAAACATTGTGATCAGGGGAGGCGGTTATGTTGAGGATATGATGCTGAGGCCATCGAATGAAAGAATTGACACGGACCTGAAGTATGCAAAGAATATGAACCTTAATACTCTCAGGATGGAAGCCCCCAGAGGGTCGGATTATCTGTTCCAGAGATGTGATGAAGAAGGAATTCTTCTTATGGTTGGATGGTGCTGCTGCAGTTCATGGGAAAGATGGAAAAGCTGGACTACTCATACCGGAGATGTTGCCGAGGAAAGTTGGAGAGATCAGATCCTGCATTTGCGAAATCATCCGTCTATCTTTACCTGGCTATACGGCAGTGATAACTTCCCTCCTGAAGAGGTGGAAAAGCGATATCTCAAAGTTCTCAATGAGTATGACAACACAAGGCCTTATGAGTCATCAGCTACCCAGGCTGCCAGCACTATTGCCGGATTAACAGGTTTATATATGGGTCCATACCCGAACGTATATGCATATGAAACCCCAACCTACTGGTATTCGAAACTGGAATTTAATACTGAAGCTGGTCCTACAGGTGAACAGATACCACCAATTGAAACAATGCGGATGATGATGCCGGAAAAAGATTTATGGCCTATGAGTCCTTCATGGGATCTGCGTCTTCATAAAGCATTTTTTCCGATTGCAAGGGCCGCTTTTGAATCGCGATACGGCAAACCGACAGGAGTTGAAGAGTACAGCATGAAATCACAGGTGTTCCAGAATGAGGCGGTAAAAGCAATGTTTGAAGCATTTGCAGGAAATAAATATCGTTCAAGCGGAATTATTTACTGGATGTATAACTCAGCATGGCCAAAAATGTACTGGCAGCTATATGATTACTTTTTTATGCCGAATGGAGGGTTTTATGGAGCAAAAACAGCTTGCGAACCTCTTCATATCCAGTATTGCTATGATGACAAATCGGTTAAAGTTGTTAATTGCTTTTATAACGATTTTAAGGGATTAACTGCATCTGTAAAAATCTATGATTTCAATATGAACCTTGTTTCATCAGACAGTATAGAAACTGATGTTGCATCAGACGAGAGTCAAAAAGTCTTCTCCATTGCTGTCCCCGCAGATATAACAAAAGTTTATTTTCTGAAGCTGCGACTGAGCGATGGAGCAGGTAAACAATTATCTTCTAATTTTTACTGGCTGTGTTCTGACGGCGATGAGAAAGCTGATTTTACCGACCTCGCTAAACTTCCTAAAACAGATGTTGAGGTAACAGCCTCCCCTTTGCAAAAGGATGGCACTAAATGTACAGTTAGTATAACTCTGGAGAATTTGGGAAATGGATTGGCATTTGCCGTAAACCCCAAAATATTAAAGCTTTCAAACCATCAACCAGTATTACCAGTTGTATGGGATGATAATTATTTTTCGCTTTTGCCACAGGAAAAACGAGTTATTCAGGTTGAATTCGATCTTAAGAACATTGACGGAGATACACCTGTCCTAAAAGTTGAAGGTTGGAATATTAATACCATTGAACAGGAAATAAAATAACTATCGGAAGCATCTGGGAGGTCATAATATTGTAAAAATATTTTCGTATTTTGCGCCGCCATTTTCTGAGAACGAAGCATAAATAAAGGAGAGATGCAAGAGTGGTTTAATTGGCACGCCTGGAAAGCGTGTGTACCTCAAAAGGGTACCGGGGGTTCGAATCCCCCTCTCTCCGCAAAGACAATTTAAGAAAGTTTTTCAGGTTATTTCTCCGGCCAGTGATACATTTAACGAATTTATGACATCTTCCCTGGAGGAATATCTTCCTAATAAGTGCATTAATTTAGTCACAGAAGCCTCGGATGTTATGTCCTTCCCGCTTACAACACCCGCCTCAAGCATCTGCCGGCTCGTCTCATACAAACCCATCTCCACACTTCCTCCATGACATTGGGTTACATTAAATATTATTCCGCCATTATCTATATATTGTTTCAGATCATCAAGAAACCATTGATAGGTTGGAGCATTGCCCGATCCAAACGTCTCAATTATAAGTCCCCGTAATCCTTCAATCCCCGTAATGGCTTTGAGCAGTTTTTCTGAGATTCCGGGAAACAATTTAAGAATCGCAACATTAGTGTCAAATTCTTTATGCACAATCAGCTTCTCATTATTAGTAGGAAAGTGGATCAGATTTTTGAAATACCTTAAATGCAATCCCACTTCTGCCAGAGGATGATAATTGGGTGAGTTGAATGCGTCAAAATGGTCGGCGCTCATCTTTGTGGTGCGATTACCCCGGGTTAACTTGTTATCGAAAAAAATACAAACCTCCGGAACAGCCGGCATTCCATTTTCCTGAGCCGCAGCGATCTCTATTGCAGTAATAATATTCTCCCTGCCATCGGTGCGAAGAAGACCAATAGGTAACTGTGAGCCTGTGAGGATCACCGGTTTTGACAGATTCTCAAGCATATAACTCAGCGCTGAGGCTGAATATGCCATGGTATCGGTGCCGTGCAATATTACGAAACCATCAAAATCATCATAACCTTTTTCAATTATATCTGCCATTTTAACCCATATTGCTGGATCAATATTTGAAGAATCACTCACAGGTTCGAATGATATTGCGTGGAGCTGATAGCCGAAGTTCTTTAGTTCCGGTACGTGATCGGAAAGATGACGGAAATCAATCGGTATGAGTGACCCTGTGTTTGAGTCCTGAACCATTCCAATCGTTCCCCCGGTATAAATCAGCAATATTGATATCTCTTCCTTTTTTCCCATTTTTACTTTTAAAGATTGAACAGATTGACAGAATTAGAATATGTTATTGCGGCTACCTCTTCTTCACTCAATCCGAAAATTTCAGATAGTTTTTTGTTTATTATGCAAATATATGAACTCTCATTTCTTTTTCCCCTGTATGGTGTCGGTGCAAGATATGGAGAATCAGTTTCGAGAATCAGATTTTGTGGTCCGATTTCATGAATTGTTTTATCCAGACCAGAGTTTTTGAATGTGACTATACCGCCAATCCCAATCATAAAACCCATATCAACTGCTCTCTTTGCGTCGTAAATATTTCCTGAAAATGCATGAAGAACTCCTTTCAATGGCTGCCCTTTAAATTCGTCAAGCACTGAAAATACTTCCGGGAAAGCTTGCCGGGAATGTACCACTACCGGCAAACTATTCGCTAAGGCAAGGGCGATCTGACTTCTGAAAGCGATAAGTTGTTCCTCCCTGAAAGTTTTGTCCCAATACAGATCTATGCCAATTTCACCAATGGCTACAAATTTGTGTTTGGGCAGCAAGCTTTCCAGTTCATCAAGCTGCGACATGTAATCCTCAATAATCGAGGTGGGGTGCAGCCCGATCATCGGATAACAAATCCCGGGATATTTCGCAACCGACGACAGCATTGGTTCAACCGAAAGGACATCAATGTTCGGTAAAAGCATTTTTGAAATACCCTTAACAAGAGCTCTTTTTACCGCTTCATCCCTGTCAGTATCGAATTCAGGAAGATACAGGTGTGTATGAGTATCAATTAACTGCATCTATACATCGTTTATCGTTTATTGTTTTTCGTAAAGTACATTATACGTATTTTAATCCATTAATATCTGATTTTTTTAAATGTTGCATTAAATTATATGTTTTTCGGCGATAAACGACACCCTCAAACTGTCCTGTACAAATTTCCCGGAGAGCACTTCAGCAAACCCTTGAATTCCATTTGCAGCAGAAGGGCGGACAACTTATAAACCGGAATTTCCAACGAACGGCAAATTATATCAATAGTCATTTCTCCTGTTTTTGAAAGAAGCTCGAAGATTCTTTTTTCATTTTCGTCAAGATCGGAGAACAATGTCCTCTGAACAGCTGGTTTAGATTTTTCAGGTTTCCAGTTCAGGAAATATTCAATATCATCAGAACACTCTGTAAGAAAAGCTTTATTATTTCTGATCAGGCTGTTACAGCCGGCAGACCACTGGTCGTCAGGCCTGCCAGGTACTGCAAAAACGTCGCGGTTATATGAATTTGCTATGTCGGCTGTTACCAGGGCTCCACCGGTAATTCCCGACTCAATTACAATTGTAGCATCTGAAAGACCGGCGATTATGCGGTTTCTTTTCAGGAAATTATTTCTTTCGGGCAGCGCATCCGACAGGAAATCGGTTACAAGGCCTCCATTGCTGACCATTACTCTTGCAGTTGAGGCATGGATTGCAGGATAGGTAGTCTTAAATCCGTGTGCCAGAACACCGATAGTCATCAGATTATTTGCGAGAGAAGATTTATGTGCTGCAATATCAATACCGTAGGCGAGGCCGCTCACGATTATCAGATCGGGATGCCCGGCAGCCAGTCCGCCGATAATCTTCTCACACAACTCTCTTCCCCGGGTAGTAGCGTTGCGGGTACCAACTACGCTAAGTATCTTAAGGGAATCGAGATTACAATTACCCTTGAAGAAAAATACTACAGGAGAATCATCGCACTGGCGGAGTCTGAATGGATAATCATTATCGAGGTAGAAATATGTACGGATGTTGTTTTTTGTTACATACTCTGCTTCTTTTTCCGCATTTTCGAGATACGACCTGTCGCTTATATATTTTGCAATGCCGGTACCAATACCAGGGATTTTGATAAGATTTCTGTAAGGTTCACTGAATATTGCTTCAACATTTCCAAAATAGGAAACCAGTTTACGGGCATTAATATCGCCTATTCGCGGAATCAGACCTAAAGCGATTTTATGCTTAAGCTGCACATCTGACATAGCACTAGAAATTGAGACAACTAAAGATAAAAAAAAAGAGCCGGATTAGCGGCCCTTTTTTCCAATAAATTTAATTGTCATTTAATTGTCATTCAGTAGTCATTCAATCGTCATTCAGTTGTAAGAAAATCAAATAACAATCAGTGACGCACGTAGTGCAAATGACGGCGAAGCCAAATGACGCGGATAGCGCTTATGACTCCTTTAAATAACACCCATGTCGAGCATAGAAGTTGCAACCTTTAGGAATCCTGCAATGTTGGCGCCTTTTACGTAGTCGACATATCCGTTTTCGCGTTTTCCGTGTTTCACACACTGGCTATGGATATTACTCATTATCTCATGTAAACGTCCATCAACTTCCTGGCTGTTCCAGCGAAGCTTCATTGAATTCTGTGTCATTTCAAGACCGGATGTAGACACACCT
>JBBRSO010000119.1:0-9582 GCA_038245405.1 Bacteroidales bacterium | reverse complement strand
CTTGCTACCCCCCAACCCCGCATTCTTTTTCCTTGCAACCTCCCAACCCCCCAAATGGGGGGCTAGATATCCTCAGATTCACTTAATAATTTTTCAGAAATATCATTTATTTGTTTTATTGTAGAATCCAGTTCGTTATAGATTTGTTCATTTGTAAACCGGATTACTGTGATGCCAAAATCATTGAAAAAATCAGTTCTTCCTTCATCATGATTTTGAAATTCAATGATTTCATGAATACTACCATCTACTTCTATTATTAATTTTATTTTTGGACAAAAAAAATCGGCTATAAACCTATTAATTGGATGTTGCCTCCTGAATTTAAGTCCACGAATTTGATTTTTGTTAAGCTGTTCCCATAGAGTTTTTTCAGCTCTGGTTTGATCTTTCCGTAACTCTCTGGCAAGCTTAAAAATTGAAGGCTTTGCTCCATAATACATTTGATATTCAACGCTTGTCCCTTTCATGTTGCCAAAATTAATCAAATGTATAAATAACGGGGGCCAATAAATAAGTTAATGTAATAGCCCCCCATTTGGGGGGTTGGGGGTTTGCTCGAAAGTCTTAATGAGCTGGATGGTTATTTGCGATCGATAGGGTTAAGCCCCCCATTTGGGGGGTTGGGGGGTTGTTTTTATTATTCATATCTCAGCACTTCCACCGTGTTCCTCGTCGCCGCCCTCCAGCTCTGCCAGCTAACAGTTATCAATGCAATAACAAGCGCCAGAAAACCGGCTAAAGCAAATACCCACCAGCTTAATTCCGTTTTATATGCAAAGTTTGAAAACCATTTGTGCATAATGTACCATGAAATTGGTACAGAAATTACAAACGCAATGCCTACCCATTTAATGAAGTCTTCATTCAGCATTATCAGTATTTCTGAGAGCCGCGCTCCATTAACTTTACGGATCCCTATTTCCTTCACACGTCGCTGACAGCCAAAGATTGAAATAGCAAGTATGCCCAGACTGCATACCACTATTGCACATCCTGCCAGTAATGAGAATGTTCGACGGAACCGTAGCTCAGATTGGTACATATTCTCTATCGCCTTGTCAAAAAAGCTTACCTCAACAGGGAATGATGGTGAAAGTTCCGAGCATATTTTCCGTATGTCATTTATAGTAGTGGAAAGCGTTTTGAAATTGTCTGTTTTAATGTCTGTTATGCAATACGAAGCATAAGCGTCATTTCTTATTGCAAGTGATGAAACAGGCACATTTACAGGTTTATAGTCGCTGAAGGTAATACAGGAATTTGCTTTTAGATCTTCAATAACAGCTCTTACCGTAAGACTCTTGTCGTTGTTAAGCTTAATGATTTTTCCAACAGCTTCCTCTTTCCCGTATAACTTTTCTGAAAGAGTTTTTGTTATCACTATTGTCAATGGCTCCTGCAAGGCAGTTTCAAGATTTCCTTCAACCGGAGTATATGTAAAAAGTTTAAAGAAACCTTCATCTGCAAAAACCAGGTCAGAAGTGACCGGCTCTTTGCCTTCAACCTGGAAAACAGGAGGCTCCCATGTTCCTCCAACCCTTACAGTTGATTCTACCCCTGGTACATTCATGTCAATATGTTCCTTCAGTACTCCCGGCGTATAAAAATGATCTGCTAATCCATATAAATAGACCCGTTCTCCATTCTTATGAAAACTATCCGTAGTAAGCTCGCTGTAACAATATACAGAAAGGATAATTACCATTGAAAAACTCATGGCAAGACCCAGCAGGTTTATGATATTTGTAACCGGTTTCCTTATGAAATTTCGAAAAATTGTTTTGAATAGATATTTCATTTGGTACTTTTCGTTTATCGTTTTTTGTTTCTCGTTTTTCGTTCCGTGTCGCCTCACCCCTCACCCCTCACACCTCACGCCTCACGGCTCACGCCTTTTTACTCATATCTCAACGCCTCCACCGGGTTCCTCGTTGCCGTTCGCCAGCTCTGCCAGCTTATGGTCATCATTGCAATAAGTATCGCGGAAATAGCTGCAAGTGCAAAGATCCACCAGCTTAATTCAACCTTATAGGCGAACCGTTTCAACCACGACGACATTATGAACCACGATACCGGGATTCCTATAGCAAAGGACACCAGTACCCATCGCATGAAGCCTTTATTTAAAAGATAGATAACCTGCATAATGGTGGCACCACTTACTTTCCTCAGGCCGACTTCTTTTGTTTTCCTGTTAATACTTATAAGTGCTATACCGAATAAGCCCATAATTGCAAGTGTTGTTGCAAGAAATGAAAATGCCGCCATGATTTTGGCCTGGTTTTTTTCAGGCAGGTAGAAATCATCTATCTGATCAGTAAGGTATCTTACCTCAAAAATTTCATCCGGAGCAATCTGGTCATATAGTTCTCTTAGCTTATTTATAATCAACTTGTCATTTCTTCCGTCGGTTTTTATTGCCAGAAGTGCCATCATTTTTGGATTTTGCTGTATAATAACCATTGGCTGAATAGCTGTATGTAATGAATGGGCATGAAAATCTCTCACTATGCCTCTTACATGGCATCCCAGGTATATATCACCTGCTTTTACTTTAAATTCGGTGGCTGATGATTTATTGAACAAAACATCTACTCTGGAAGTTTGAAATGGGCCAAAAGATGACCCCTCAATGACTTCAATGCCAAGCAATTCAGTCATTCCTTCTCCCATTATCAATCCGTCAAATCTCTTTTTTTCTCCCTCAGGTGTGGCTAAGGCGACAGGAAGGTAAGCATCAAATGGAGGAATGAAGGAAGATCCTGCAACTTTACTGACACCCGGAAACTTTTCCAGCTCACTGCAAATTGCAGGAAAGGCTGATTGCAAAGAGGGCGTATTTAATTCGCTTATAAGTATGTTTCCGGGATTAATTCCCCGGATGTTTGTCTCGGAATACTTAATCTGCCTGGTCACAGTAATAACGCTTACAACAAGGATCAGATACAGGCTGAAATGAAACACCAGGAATGCATAATCCCATTTTTCCGAAACCGATTTCTGAGTAGTCTTCCCTGCAAGCAGTAAAATAGATGGTATCCGCGAGATCCTGTTGCCGATAGCCAGCCCCGAAAATGTACCTGTTGAAAGGACTACAACAATGAGCATTAGCCACATTGCCGGACTGCTGAAAATCTCGAATGAGAGAGTCCTGTTAAGTGTATTGTTGATAAGTGTCATTCCCGAGTCAATTACAAATGAAGCGGGGATGAGACTAAGAATTGTCAACAGATTTGACTCGAATATTATCTGTCTCCTGAGATCAGTGGGAGAAGCCCCAAGCACCTTCCTCGTTCCCAGTTCCCTGAACCTGTCGGATGTTGAAGCCCTGGTAAGTAATATGTAATTTGTAACGGAAATTAACAGGATGAGGAAAGAAATAGCCCAGTAATACTTAAGCTCATTTGCATTGCCCAATCTTTCAAAGATATAGCCCTGATTGAAGCTGCCTGATTTTAAATGAATATCTTTTACCGGTTGCAGATCGAAAGTTGATGTTTTCAGAAATTCCTGTTTTGGTAATTCCGTGTAAATCTTCATCTTCGAGATCAAATTGGGTATACTGGTATTTTTGTCCAGTACCACAAACGTAATAAATGAGGGATTATCCCAGCTCAAAGCGGCAGAGATAGTACTGCCATATTGACCCAGTGAGGATTTAAACTGACCAAATAATACTTCAGTTAATTTTATGTCGGCAATATAATCAGGGAAGAGAGTTGAACTTGCCGGGAAATTCTTGTAAACACCACATACAGTCAGGTTAATAAACTTATCATTGAGCTTTACCCTCAGTATCTCACCCAGAGGGGAGATGTCTTTGAAGAATTTAAGAGCTGTTTTTTCTGAGATGGCAACTTCGGATGTGGTATTTGCCGCAACACCCGAGATCATCCTTACATTCATAATCCTGTAGATTGAAGTATCCGAAAAGGCGAACTCCTGGTTCCTGCCTGATTCTTTTTTGAGGTTGCGAACCTGTATGTTATTGGCCTGGTTAAATCTGAAAAATGCTTTCACTTCGGGAAAATCCTTCTTCATTTCTTCTGCAAGCGGATACTGTACGGTCGACATTTGTCCATATGTAATCCTGAATACATTTTCATATCCGGGTATAAATTTGTTGAAGGTCGTCTCATGAATAATCAGAGCTATTAGCAGTATTATGCTTCCAAGTCCTATTCCCAGACCCAGAATACTTATTATTGATTGCATCTTATTCCGTAAGATGTTCCTGATTGCGATTTCCATATTCCTGATCATGGTAACTTAATTTTATAATACGCTATCTATAATTATGCCATAAACATATAATACAGATAAACAGATTGATACAGTTTCGATACTTACAGCAAGGTAAAAATATTTTACATCAAAACGTAAAAATATTTTACACATGCTTGACATTAGGAATGGAATGGCATAATTTTAACTTTTTAACCGCGAGGACACAGAGGTTTTCGCTGAGAACGCAGAGAAAAAGATTAAAGCACTTTGCGCTCTCTGCGTTTTAACTCAGCGCCCTCTGCGGTTAATGGATTTCGATTAATGGATTTCGGTTAACGGATTTCAAAAATATTAGATAGATAATGGCAAACCAGAAAGACAACATTCTCATCATCGACGACAACAAAAGCATCCTGAGCGCTCTTGAGATCTTACTGACACCCGAATTTCACGAGGTAACCTGTCTCTCAAATCCGAATCAGATCCTCAGCGAATTGTCGAAAAAGGATTATAACCTGGTAATCCTCGATATGAATTTTAAAGCAGGCGTCAATACCGGCAACGAAGGTCTGTATTGGCTCGGGAAGATAAAGGAGACACGCCCAGAGATCTCTGTAGTAATGATAACCGCCTATGGTGATATTGATACCGCCGTAAAAGCCCTGAAAGCAGGCGCTTCAGATTTCGTTCTTAAACCATGGGATAATGAAAAACTCCTGGCAACACTCAAACTTGCCATTCAACTCAATCTTTCAAAAAAAGAGGTAAGTCAGCTTAAGGAGAGGGAGACAGGATTAAAAAAAGAAATAAACCGCGACCAGAGATTCATAATAGGATCATCACCTCAACTCATGAGTGTCCTTAACATGGTACGAAAAGTGGCAAAGACAGATGCGAACATACTGATTACAGGTGAAAACGGCACCGGAAAAGAATTGATAGCCCAGGAGATTCACCGTCTGTCATCCCGCTCAAAAGAGGTGCTGGTGAGCGTTGATATGGGTGCACTCAGTGAGACTCTGTTCGAAAGTGAACTGTTCGGACATATGAAAGGATCGTTCACCGATGCACGCGAAACAAGGCAGGGCAAATTTGAGATTGCCGATAAGGGCACTCTCTTTCTCGATGAGATAGGGAATCTTTCATTTCAACTGCAGTCTAAATTATTGTCGGTTATTGAAAACCGGCAGTTTTCACGGATTGGCTCAAACCAGATGATCCCCATCGATTTAAGACTCATATGTGCGACCAACAGAAAGCTTGAGAGCATGGTCAGCAATGGTCTCTTCAGGGAGGATCTTCTGTACCGTATCAATACCATTCAGATTGAACTACCGCCGTTGCGCGAACGGGGGAATGACATCCTCATACTCGCTGAATTCTTTTTGAATAAATACACCTGCAAATACAATAAACCACTTCTCAGGATCAACCAGCAGGCTAATGAGAAACTGCTGAAATATTCCTGGCCCGGGAACATCCGTGAACTTCAGCACACCATTGAGAAGGTAGTAATATTAAGTGATTCGTCGATTATAAAACCTGATGATCTTTATCTGCGGCAACCAGGCGCTGTAAACAATGTCAGTTCTTTCAAAACACTCGATGAGATGGAAAAACAAATGATGCAGCAGGCGCTTGACAATAATAATGGTAACTTCACTGCAGCAGCAGAACAGCTTGGGATAACACGACAGACTCTGTACAACAGATTTAAAAAACCTGGGAATGTTTAGTAAAAACCTGTATATTAATATCTTATTAAGGGTATTGTTGATTGTGGCATTTTCTGTTCTGCTCGGGTATTTTATTATCATTGATAATTCCCTGCGGTTCACAATTATCTGCATCCTCATTATTGTTGCTCTTACAATCAATCTGGTATCCTTCCTGAACAGTACAAATAAGAAAATCAGATTCTTCTTCGATTCTGTAAGGAATGATGATTCTAATCTTTCTTTTCCTGTTGAAACGCGAAATCCTGCAATGATGGAATTATATCATAGCATGAACAGGGTAAACAAGCAGATCCAGCATTTAAAAATTGAAAACAGGGAGCAGGAACAGTATTTCAGGACTCTCCTGGAACATCTGGCTGCCGGAATAATTACTTTTAATGAGAAGGGGTTTATATTACATTCCAATTCTGCGGCTAGAAAGCTTTTATCTATGGATGTCCTTACTCATTTACAACAGATTGAAGGGAAAGACAGGAAGCTTTATGAAACTATTAAAGACATAAAACCATATGAGAGAAAACTCATTGGTTTCTCATCTGAAAGTGGTGAGATCCAGCTGTCGCTTAAGTCCACTGCAATAAAAACCCATGAAAATGAACTGGTTATCCTTTCAATACAGGATATAAAGAATGAACTCGATGAAAAAGAAATTGAGTCGTGGATGAAGCTGATCAGAGTGTTGATGCACGAAATTATGAACTCAATAACCCCGATTACATCACTCTCTGAAACACTTTCAAACATATATAGCAAAAACGGTCAGACGATCCGGCCTGAACAGGTAGATGGAAAAACAATCGCAACAACCCTCCAGGGACTGAATGTGATAAAAGATCAGGGAAAAGGATTGATGTCATTCGTTGAATCTTACAGAAAACTAACGCGTGTTCCGGAGCCTGAGAAAAAAATGTTTAAGGTTTCTGAACTGATCGGCAGGGTGAAGGTGCTTTATGATTCACTTGAAAAAAGCGACAAAATCAGATTTTCAGTTTCGGTATTTAATCCTGATCTTGAATTTTTTGCCGACCAGAATCTTATTTCACAGGTCATGATAAACCTTCTGAAGAATGCTGTTGAAGCAAATGAGAATAACGACAAAGCAAAAATAGTCATTGCCGCCAATGAGGGTCACAATGGACATCACGAAATTTGTGTTATTGACTATGGTCCGGGAATTCCGGCAGAAAATCTTGATGAAATATTTGTACCGTTCTTCACCACCCGTGAAAATGGCTCAGGCATCGGTTTAAGCATCTCCCGGCAAATTATGAGGGTACATGGAGGTAATCTGAAGGTAAGATCGGTACCTGGGAAGGAAACCGTGTTCTGTTTGAGTTTTTAAAAGGGAGCAGAGCGCAGGGGGTGAAATAGCTATTGGGATGCGGCAGATCACTTTCAGGTATTTAACTGAACCCGGCAGATCCCTTTCAGGTATTTAACTGAAGCTGGCAGATCCCTTCGTTATTCCACAAAGAAGGATTCATTATGTTTACTTAACGATTCTTTTGTGGATTAACTCGGGATGACCTATTATTTTCTTGCATTCCGCAATCCGCAATCCCCAGTCAGAAATTCTCTCAAAGTACAAACTGCACCCAATCAATGCTATTTTCAGGAATTTGACTGTACCTTGAAGATAAAGCTGTGAAGACTAATCGTATCTTATCGCCTTAACCGGCGTTATTCTGCTGATAAGCTGGGAAGGTACCAGCAGCATTAACAATATTGCGATCATAGTTCCGGCATTTAAGAGCAAAATATGGGACAGCTGCAGGTTTACAGGAACAGTCTTTATATAATATGATGTCGGATCAAGCGTTATCAATCCTGTTTTTAACTGAAGGAAAGCGAGACCGATACCAAAAAAATTACCCCAGAATAATCCCTTTCCTATGAGATAGGCCGCCTGGTACAGAAAAACGCGTCTGATCGTAATGTCTTCCGATCCAAGAGATTTTAAAACACCTATCATATTTGTTTTTTCCAGTATCAGGATGAGAAGACCGGAGATCATGTTGAAGCCTGCCACAATAAGCATCAACATAATGATTATTATCACATTAATATCCTGAAAATTCAGCCAGTCGAAGATCTGCGGATAACGCATTCTTATGTTTGTTACTTTAAACTTCGTTTCTTCTTCAGTTATTTTATATCCGATTGCATCTCTAACTTCGTCGGTCATGGCATCGAGTTTGTCAAAATCCTTTATGAAGATCTCAAATCCGCTCACCATATCATCATCCCATCCATTCAGCTTCCTGATATGTCCTATGTCGCAAAATACATACATCTTGTCAAACTCTTCCAGGCTGGTCTCGTAGATGCCGCTTATTGTAAATTTTCGCATCCTGGGAGGATCCTGTATAAATAACATCGCGAAAGAATCTCCTGTTTTCAGCCTTAGCATATCAGCGATTTTTTTTGAGATGATTACCTTATCAGTGCGGCCTGTATCAGAGACTGTAAACACAGAACCATCAACCATGTTGCTTTTAAAATAACTCCAGTCAAAGTCGCTTCCTATGCCTTTCAGCACAACACCCTGGATCTCATCTTCAGTTCTTATTATACCTGCTTTTGTGGCAAATACTTCAACATGTGCAATGCCCGGTATTTTTTTTATTTTGGGAATAAATTCCTGTGTATCGCTTATGGGAGTTGTTTCGAAGGATATGTTTGAATCAAAATTCATTATCTGGATATGAGAGCCGAAGCCAACCACCTTCTCCCTTATCTGTTGTTTGAATCCTGTAAGTATTGCTACAGCTAATATCATTACAGCCAGACCCATAGCAATGCCGATTATTGCAATTACGTTGATGGGACGCGAGAATGAAGTGTCTGCACGTCTTCCTTTGATAAGTCTGTTGGCTATAAAATATGGTAAATTCATTCTTCTGAAAAGTTAGCAAATTTAACTAAATTATTGTTACCCCGGACAACCCCCCAACCCCCCAAATGGGGGGCGTGAAAACCATCATGGCCGGGAAAAGCCCCCCAAATGGGGGGTTGGGGGGTTGTTGGGAAAGGTGAAGAAGCCTCTGTGTAAGTTCTTTAAAAATTTACTAATTTTATGAAAATTAAACCCCAAAATGAAAAAACCACATTCTCTTCTCTTCCTTATCATATTTGCAGTAGCCCTTACCAACTGCATGAAAGCCAATCAACCAGTCCCCGGTGCATACCGGATTGACCAATATAAAGGATTGCTTCAGGGTAAATCAGTTGCAATACTTGCCAACCAGACCTCAATGGTAGGTAATACACATCTGGTAGATACACTCCTTAAGCTGGGCATTAAGATTAATGTAATATTTGCTCCGGAGCACGGATTCAGGGACCTCGCCGATGCGGGAGAGACAATCGAAAACGGAAAGGATACACGCACCGGCATTCCGGTATTAAGTCTGTATGGCTCGCACCACAAGCCGACACCACAGGATTTGTCCGGAATAGATGTTGTGATCTTCGATATTCAGGATGTGGGAGTTCGGTTCTATACCTACATCTCATCACTGCATTACCTGCTCGAAGCGTGCGCCGAAAACCATATAAAATGTCTGATACTCGATCGCCCGAACCCAAACGGTTTTTACTTCGATGGTAATAT
>JBBRSO010000118.1:0-9613 GCA_038245405.1 Bacteroidales bacterium | reverse complement strand
TAATTTAGTTCAGGCACAGAATAATTCTGTTGGCATTTTCCAGAATAATTCGGATATCGGCAATCCTAAAAAGGAAGGTTCAGGAGTATATAACAATGCTGATCAGAGCTATACCCTGAAAGGAGCCGGTTATAACATCTGGTTTGAAAGAGACGAATTTCATTACTTATTCAATAAGATCCAGGGAGACTTTATCCTGACAGCTAACTTCGAATTTATCGGAAAAGGAACGAATGAACACAGAAAAACAGGCTGGATGGTCCGCTCAACAACCGATGCAAAATCAGCTCATATTTCTGCAACACTCCATGGCAGCGGTCTAACAGTTCTTCAATGGCGGGTATCTGAAGGAGCCGCCATGAGAGATCCTCAGGATGAAATATTTTCACAGGATTCATCATTCAATGTAATACAGCTTGAGAGAGCCGGCAAAACCATAATTATGCGCGCAGCTCATAACGGTCTGCCATTAGAGACAATTGGTTCGCAGGTAATGGATAACTTACCCGATGAAGTTCTTGCAGGACCATTCATCTGTTCACACGATTCAGGTGTAGTTGAAGCTGTAAAAATATGGAATGTTCGGATTGACAGGCCGGTAGCAAGCAATACCGACATGTATAATACTCCGGCTTTAGGATCCAGATTGGAAACGATGACAGTTACCGATGGAAAAAGAATGGTCATTTATGAGAAACAGGGAAGATTTGAGGCACCCAATTGGATGCCTGACGGAAAAAAACTTCTGTTCAATATGGATGGTTTGTTATATAAAATTCCTGTAAACGGAGGTGAAATTGAAAAACTTAATACTGATTTTGCCAATAATTGCAACAATGATCACGGCATCTCATTTGATGGTAAACTTTTAGCCATCAGCCATTCACCAAAGGGGAGCGGATCTAAAGTTTATGTTCTTCCGCTGGAAGGAGGTATACCAAAATTAGTCACTGAAAATTCACCATCATACTGGCATGGCTGGGCTCCAAACAATAAAGAAGTTGTATATGTGGCGATGCGTGACGGGAAAAAAGTATATAACATATACAAAAACTCCATTGAAGGTGGCAAAGAGGTAGCGCTCACCGATATCGGCACAGGCCAGCATGTTGATGGTTGTGAATACACTCCTGACGGAAAATATATCTACTATAACGGACATTATTCGGGAACAATGCAGATCTGGAGAATAAAACCTGATGGCACAGGCAGGGAGCAGATAACATTTGATAATTACAATAATTGGTTCCCGCATATCTCACCGGATGGCAAATGGATTGTAATCATCTCATTTCCTAACGATATAGACCCGAACAGCCACCCCGGATACAAAAGGGTCACGTTGAGAATTATGCCTGTAGCAGGTGGTGAACCGAAGGTATTGGCTTACTTATATGGCGGACAGGGAACTATAAACGTTCCTTCATGGTCGCCTGACAGTAAGCAGATTTCCTTTGTAAGCAATTCAGGAAGGTGATTAATTCATGATGTGGAAATTAATTTACTTCCAGTTTCTGCCATCCAGGTAGTTTAGGGAATTTGGCATGCGGTTCTGTCTGATACCAGAAGCATGTTGAAGCTAAATCCGATTGCTGCTTGAGGTATCTCCCCCCTTTATGCCAGCCCAGATCCTGAAGTGTTATTTTAAGATCTGTTTCAAAACGGATTGGATCCATTATGTGCCATCTGTAAAGTCCAAATCGTTGCATCACATTATAGTGGCCGTCACCCCTGATGACCTGAGGCAATCCTGAGTAGGGCGTACAGAACTCTGTATAATTTGATTCTGTGACGCCTGCACTATTTTTGCTGTTGGTATCAAAATCATATGAGCCACAGAAATAATCTTCCGTACCTGTACCACAGATAGTAGGAAATTTTGTGTCACCATCCATAAAAAATTTTATTTCACCTTCCCCCCACCATCCGTTATTATTTACTCCCACTGCCAGGTATACGCCCACGTACTGGCCTTTACCTTTTACTCCATCAATTATAGTATAATCAGATTTCACATCGGGGTTTTCTCTTCTGAACTGTGCATGGAAATAAGCTGCATCTGAAGGTATTTCTGTTAGTGTATAATCTATCTGATAATAGAGACTCATTGCGTCAGTGTCATTTATATTTTCCATGGTGATGCGGCATTTCTTGCGGAAAGGCATCATCCAGTATGAATTAAAAGCGCTGCCTGGGTTCACACAGATCGGCGCTGACACGAGTGGAGAATACTCATTCCAGCCCATACCAAAAAAGTCGCCTACCGGGCATTCAACTGAAGGTTCAGTTTCATCATCCCAATAGATCCTGAGTATTGAAAATCTCCATTTTCCGGTTGGAGTCATCCATATATGCTGAATTGCGCCTGGACCGGCTATTTCAGCCAGCGTAAAAATTTCACCCGGCTTTATTCTTACAAATGGATTTAATTTCCATCCCTGTCCAAGGTCGCGCGCTGCAGCTGAAGCGGTTGCAACATTTTCCTTATCCTTATCGGCTGGATCTGCCATTCCTCCTTTTCCTTTCTCACCTGAAAAATTTTCAGGACTTATAGACCGGGTTTTTGCTTCAGACAACCTGTAAAGATTTCCCAGGTTCATATTAAGCCCGTCAAATTTAGCCTGCCCGTAAACAAGACATTGCAGTAAGAAAATAATCAGTGCTAAAGCAGTCAGTCTTTTCATTTTAAATAATTTTAGGATTAGTCGATTCTAAAATTATAAATAAAAATGAAATATTGGGAATATGGAAAATATAATTCTTAAAATATATACCGTACCGAAATTGCTCCCTCCGACCAGATACCTGAATAGCCCACCAGATTAAGCGCTGGTTTCCAGTCAATTCCAATATTAATAGGAATTTCGTCAAAACTATATTCTATACCCAGTATCCCGTCAATTCCTACAATTGTATATGCGGTACCATGAGTTCCCCAATATACATTATTGCCATTGTAAAAGCCAATATGCGCACCGCCTCCATAGTACCAATTAAGGTGGGGAACATCAAAAGCACGGTTATGGACCTCATATAACAGAGTAGCTTCAAAACCTTGCCACCTTGTAGTCAAAAGTCCTTCAATTGCAGCTTTATGGCTGTTAAAATGTTTAATTGTGAGCCCTGAAAAGTTACCAGCGCGTATCCCGACACCAGTTTTATATTCCTGTGCATTAATCAGAGTCATCATAAGAAATGTTATGATCAGGGTAGTAAAAGTTCTCTTCATCTTTTAAAAAAAATTAATTCTATTAAATAAATACAAATTAGTAAACCATTAGAAAAGCTAACTGAAATAAATGCAGTTTAGTATGAACAACGGATACGATTTTGACATTTTATTTTTTGTTTACAACTGGCATTTGATTACTTTTGAATTCATGTATGCACTACATACAAAACCCAACTCAATATTTTATCCCATGAAGAAACTAATCCTGGCAATTATTTTAATGTCAATACTAATCTCATGCAATCAGCCTGTGAAAAAGACAATTGAATACCCCGTAACAAAAAAGGGAGAAGTTGTGGATGATTATTTTGGAACCAGGGTTCCGGATCCTTACCGCTGGCTTGAAAATGACATGTCTCCTGAGACCGCCGAGTGGGTTAGTGCGGAAAATAAAGTCACATTCGGTTATCTTGAGAAAATTCCATATAGAAATGAGATAAAAACACGGCTCGAAAAAATGTGGAATTTTGAAAAATATACTGCTCCTGTTAAGGAGGGAGAGTATACCTATTTCTCCAAAAACGACGGGCTTCAAAATCAGTTTGTGCTTTATCGTCAGAAAGATAAAGGAGAGCCAGAAGTATTCCTTGATCCTAATAAATTCTCGTCAGATGGAACAACCTCTCTGGGCGAAATTAATTTTACAAATGACGGAAGCAAGGTCGCGTATTCAATTTCAGAAGGAGGCTCTGACTGGCGCAAGGTTATTGTGATGAATGCTTTAACCAAAGAGATAATAGGTGATACCTTAAAGGATATTAAATTCAGCGGACTCTCTTGGTATAAAAATGACGGATTTTATTATTCAAGTTACGACAAACCAGAGGGAAGTGAGCTCTCAGCAAAAACAGATCATCATAAACTCTACTTTCATAAACTGGGAACAAATCAATCGGAAGATAAGGTTGTGTTTGGAGCTGATATTGTCAGGCGTTATCTAACCGGAGTTGTAACTGAAGACGAAAGATTCCTGGTTGTTTATGCTGCAGTATCGACTTCGGGGAACGAGTTGTATATTAAAGACCTAACAAAACCTGGTGACAAATTTACGGTTGTTGTCGGCAATTTCGAAAATGATCATTCAATACTCGATAATGATGGCTCAAAGCTATTTATTGTTACAAACCTGAATGCTCCTGATAAGAGGGTCATTACAGTAGACTCAGAAAAACCAGGCGTTGAAAATTGGGTTGATCTGATCCCTGAAACCGAAAATGTTCTGGATCCTGCAGCAGGATCAGGATATATCTTCGCTAATTATATGGTTGATGCAATCTCAAAAGTCAAACAATTTGACAGGAGCGGAAAGCTTATAAGAGAAATATCGCTTCCTGGACCAGGTACAGCTTCCGGTTTTGCTGCAAAAAGAATTGATAAACAGGTATACTATTCGTTTACCAACTATCTGATTCCTGCTACTATATATAAACTAGATCCTGCTACAGGTAGTTCAGAAGTATTTAAAAAACCTGTAGTAGACTTTAAAAGTGATGATTACGAGTCAACCCAGATTTTCTACAATTCAAAAGACGGAACCAGGATACCTATGATAATCACATATAAAAAAGGTATCCCAATGGATGGAAAAGCTCCTGCAATACTCTACGGCTATGGCGGATTTAATATCAGCGAAACACCAGCTTTCAGCATTCCAATTGCTCTCTGGCTGGAAATGGGTGGCATTTTTGCTCTTCCAAACATAAGAGGAGGTGGTGAATATGGTGAAAAATGGCATTTGGCAGGTACGAAGATGAATAAACAGAATGTATTTGACGACTTTATAGCTGCGGCTGAATATCTGATAGAAAAGAAATATACTTCTTCAGATTATCTTGCAATCAGAGGAGGTTCTAACGGAGGTCTGCTTGTTGGTGCTGTAATGACTCAACGACCAGATTTGATGAAAGTAGCACTTCCGGCAGTTGGTGTTATGGATATGCTTCGTTACCATAAATTCACCGCTGGTGCAGGATGGGCATCTGATTATGGAACCTCTGAAGACAGTAAGGAAATGTTTGGGTATATTTATAAATATTCACCAGTCGAGAACGTAAAAGAAGGCGTAAAATATCCGGCAACACTAATTACTACTGGTGATCATGATGACAGAGTAGTACCGGCACATTCATTCAAATTTGCGGCACAGTTACAGTCCAAACAGACAGGCGAAAACCCTATCCTTATAAGGATTGAAACAAAAGCCGGTCATGGTGCTGGTACTCCTGTAAGCAAAACAATTGAACTGTATGCTGATCTTTACAGCTTCACTCTTTATAATATGGGAATTAAGGAATTAAAGTAGAAAGACGACTTTTAAATGCCATCGTCAGATAATACGATAATTTTCGTAGTATGTATTGATCCCGAGGTATTTCTTTATGAATATTTTCCCTTGGTACCGCAGTGAAAGTTTGTTAAAGGAAATATCATGTTTAAATGTCCAGTTTTTTTTTCTTATCCGCTCTTCCATCACTTTTGGATGTGTCTCCGTGAAGAGGGTTAACGAATCTATTGTAGAATAATCAAATTCATCATGCCCACTTGTGTCTATGGATTTCAGAAGGTTTTTTTCAAGATAAAATGAATTGGCATTAATCGCTTTTTCCATCATGGTGCGTGGTTCTTTAACCCAGCCATAATGATAAACATATGCATCAACAGGTTTTACGTTCAACTTTTCATCCATACATTTTCTGAAGCCCTGTGCATCTCTGAAGGAATATATCGCTTTATTATTTTTAATTATCCTTATTTCATGGGGATACCATTTCGGGGATATTCCTAAATAATCATAGGAGCCATAAAAATGAAGATAATTGAAAAGTAATCCATCTACTTCAGGGTCGTCCTTCCATTTTTCCATGGTGGAGTATATAGTATCCAGATATTTTTCATGGATAACCTCGTCACCCTGAATATAAAATGCCCAGTCAGCATCCATAGGGATTGAATGAAAAGCTTTGTCGGTTTCAGAAGCAAAAACTATTCCTCCCTTCTTCATCTCTTCGGAATCATCCCATACAGTTTGAATAATTTTGATCTTGTTTTTATCAATACTTTGAATCAGTTCAAGAGTATTATCATCTGAATTGCCTACAGCAACAATAAAAATGTCACAAACAGGTAAAATTGATTTTATCGCTTCAACTACAGGATAATCAAATTTTATAGCATTACGAATAATTGTGAAACCAGAAACTTTCATATTGGTTTTCCTATCTTAAGTTAAGGTTGGACTGGCTAAAATAGAAAAAAAGATTCAAAAACATACTTCTGACAACAAGAAATGGATTATTATTCCAGAGATACTTCATATTCTCAAAAAGAAACTGCTATCAAACTCCAGCATCTATTAAACGCGATCCTCGGGATAGGTGCATCAGACTAATATCAGGAAGACCCCCATCTGCTTTTCTCGGTCTTGTTGCTTCCGTCATCCTCAACGATTGGAAATCAGAGTCAGTAATAGTGGTAGCTACCTGCCAACTATTTTTTTCCTGTACACAACTTTGCCTGAGGTTTACGTTCTGGACGTAACCGCCATCTACATCATTTTTATATGATATGCAATTTTTTATAGTTACAATTCCGGTACCTGTTAGCTGGTAAAATCCGAATCCTGACCGTCCGTTATTATAAGCAGTACAGTTGTATACTCCCTGATCAGCATTGGCTGAATGATCCTGAGATTCGTCAAACCCGCCTAATTTATTACCGATTGCCAGACAATTTTTCAGAACTCTTTGCTGGCCGGGTTCTTTTGCTCCCGGCGTAATGCCAATTTTGAAACCATCCCCATCTCCGGAAACTGTAGTCCAGTCACCGAGCGTCCGCCCGTTATTAATACTCCAGCAATTAGTATAAGTTATGTATCCGTTGGAATCCATTCCATCCCAACCATCATCTGAGTTATTCCAGGCTCTGCACCCAAAATAAATAATGTGTGCCCCCGGGCTTACCTGATGATTTCCAAATCCATCACAATAGCCACCCGGACCGCCGCTTGAGACAGCTCCGAACAAAAGATCAGCATTATTATAAGAATCGCAATTTGTAAAATAGATGTAATCATTTCCGCTGCCCCACATAAAACCTGATCCACAGCGGGTTACAGTACAATGTTCCATTTTTATATATTTGGATCCGCCACCAATCCATCCGTCAGCAGGATGTTTAGCCTCACCATGTTCATTCATACTGCTCACGGTTAATCCTTTAAAAGTAACATAAGAACAACCGTCAACATATAAACCAACTTTCCATCCTGCTTGTGTAATTTTCGAACAATCCAGAACAGGAACCTCACTTCCGTAAGCGCTGATAAGAATCGGACTTGAGGAGGTTCCTTTCTTATACGAAATCCTTGCTCCAACAGTTGGTCCACCACTTACAGTTCCGGCCGGGTAGTAAGTACCTCCGCGAACGTATAAAATATCCCCGGCATTCAGTTTGTTAAAAGCATACTGCCATGTAGCCCATGGAGCTGCAAGTGTTCCGGCAGCTTCATCATTACCTGCGGGTGAGACATAATATGTTGTTGCATTAATAGGAAGATTAAGAAACAGAAATATAATAACTAATGAATTTTTCATAATGAGAAATCTTTGACAAAATAATTATATATAATTATTAACGTCAAAGATATATCTTATGTTTCCAAATTATTCAAATTGTATTCAGGTTTAGTAAACTATCATGTTTTGTGTAGATAATAAAGAGCCAGCTCCTGTTAAGGTTACTGAATAAACGCCTTTCCTGAAATTTACTGGAATTTTGATATTCGTCGTGCCTGTTGTGATATATTTCTCAATGAACAATCTACCGGAAAGATCTGATATCCTAATAATATCGGGCGTTATTGACACTGCCTGTGTAGCTAATGAAGCTGAATATGCTATTGTAAAAATTGCAGTTCTGTGGACATGATTAGGAGAAATAGTCATTTTGGCTGTAACTGGTGGAACATCTTTTGTTGGAGATACGAGATTATTAATAACCGATTGGCTGCTGAGGCTTAAGGCCTGCCCACCTGAGGTAGCCTGTAAGTAATTTGCAGACGGCTTTGTATAAGCTACCTTAATGATATCACCATATTTTATCGCACTCGATAGTGACAACTGGACCTTTGCTCCTGAGATGGCTACAGAACTCACTGATCTTGCTACTGAATTTACAGTAACGGCAAAGGATGAAGCTGCCGGACCAACATTTGCAAGAGTTGTGCTATATGTCATTTCAAGTAGTGACGGTGAAGCATTTGCCACTGCTGAGGAAGTGTAAGCCGGCACTGTAACTACTGGGGGAGGCGTTGATGAGCCACCTGTTTCGAAAGCGCCAAGATCTGGGGCATTACCTTTGTAGGCAAGTCCAACATCCACTCCGGCGTCTATTAAGCGTGATCCGCTTGCAAGATGCATAAAACTAATATCCGGCAGGCTTCCATCTGCGTTTCTTGGTCCTTTTGCTGCAGCAGCAACTAATGAAAGAAAATCAGCATCTGAAATACTAGCAATTTGCCAACTGTTATTGTTAACGATACTACTTGACCTTATATTTACATTCTGACTATAATTTCCCGCAATATCATTTTTATAGGCTATGCAATTTTTCAATGTGGCAATTCCTGAGCCATTTGCCTGATAAAATCCAAATCCCGACCGGCCATTGCCATATGCTGTGCAATTATATAGTCCCTCATCAGCATTAGCCGCATGGTCTTGTGATTCGTCAAAACCACCCAATTTATTACCTATTGCGAGACAATTTTTAAGAATTCTCTGCTGTCCTGCTTCTTTTGCACCCGGGGTAATTCCAATTTTAATTCCGTCCCCGTCTCCTGATACTGTTGTCCAGTCTCCTAGTGTGTGACCATTATCTATAGCCCAGCAGTTAGTGTATGTAATATACCCGTTGGAATCCATTCCATCCCAACCATCATCTGAATTATTCCATGCCCTGCAACCATAATAAATAATATGAGCGCCCGGATTTACCTGATGATTTCCGAAACCATCGCAATAACCACCCGGACCACCGCTTGTGCCGGCTCCAAATAGTACATCTGCATTATTATAGGAATCACAATTTGTGAAATAGATGTAATCGTTTCCGGCGCCCCACATAAAACCTGATCCGCAACGGGTAACTGTGCATCGTTCCATCGTTATATATTTTGATCCCCCGCCTATGCAGCCATCCGCAGGATATCTGGTTTCACCATGTTCATTCATGCTGCTCACAGTTAATCCTTTAAAAGTAACATAAGAACAACCGTCAACATATAAACCAACTTTCCATCCTGCCTGTGTAATTTTTGAACAATCCAGAACAGGAACCTCACTTCCGTAGGCGCTGATAAGAATCGGACTTGAGGATGTTCCG